>JBBSFO010000001.1:0-31724 GCA_038238655.1 Thermomicrobiales bacterium
GCCTTCGCCCCAAGACAGGTATTGAGTTGTACCGGTGTGACGATCGCACCGTAATAATTGAGCAACATCGCTGTCGCGGTGACTGCGCATCCGAACCGACCAATCGTATCGCCGCTCGACTGCATGATGACACTACGCCACGCCGGATCATTCTGACTGAAGACCGGCAGACCGCAATTGACGCCGCCTGCCGGTGCGGCGGGCGCGGCCGGTGCGGCGTCGCTGGCGGTGAGCGGAAAGGCGAGTTCTTCCGTCGCCCCGGAATGAATGTCTACCGCGATCTGCCGTGGAACGCCCGGATCCGTAGTGACCGCAGACGTTTGCCCTGAGCCCGTAGCGCGCGTGCCCTGATCGGTCGGCGACGACGTGCGCGTGACGCTGGCGAAGATGACGCTCTGGTTGTCCTGCGCCCAGCAAAGCGGTTGCGTGGTCGAACCATAGAAACCGTCGGGCCGCAGTTCGGGCGGCGCGGCGACCTTGCGCGCTTGTCCGCCGATTTCGGCAACCCAGAGTTCGAGCTGACTCTGGCTTGCGGCGGCCTGCTGGTCGTTGAAACGCAAAAACGCGATCTGCTTATTGTCCGGTGACCATGACGGCCGAACAAGCCAGAGACCGCGTGGGACACTGGCGAGTTCCTGCCGCTGGGCTGGATTCGCGACATCGAGCGACCAGAGATGCGCGTTGTCGAGTGCCTCGTTGCCTGCAGTCACATAAACGAGGTGCGTGCCGTCGGGGGAAAGCGACAGAAGCGACGAAAAGAGCGGCGACAACGTATCGGCAGGTTCGGCGCGCAAAATACGCACGTCCGACGCATCGCCGTCCGAAATGCGAATAGCGGTCGTTGCGTCATCACTGTAGAGATCCACGACTTTGGTTGATTCACTTGCGCATTCCGCCGTGCGTTGCGGCACCGGGGCGACGTGGCGGCGGCGCACCGCGAATATCCCGACCGTACCGGCGATCAGCAGAACGCCAACGGCGATCAGCGCAAACTGCTGCCACCCGAGGCGGCGCTTCGCCCGAGACTTCCCCGTCGCAGCTGCCGTCGTGCTCGTCAGTCGTACGGAGAATCGTGCTTCGGCTGCAGCATTCGCACCATCCCCCGCCGCCCGCACCGTCAGGACGAGGTCCGCCGCCGGTGCACCGACCGGCGGCGCGAGCAGGAGCGTCGCCGTCGCCTGCCCGCCCGCCGCGACACTTAAGGTAGGCGGCAACAAAGTCGCCCATGCCGCATCAACACCACGAACACTGAGTGCGTACTCCGCCGGTTCGGGGGAATCATGGGTGAGGACGGCGGTGAGCAGGATCGTACCGCCCGCCTTTACCTCGGATTGATCGGCGGAAAGTGTCAGTGTAGGAGGGGACGTTGCCAACCTGAGACCCCCGGAAAACGCACCCCACACCGGGGGCAAACAAGACAAGACACCCGCACGGCGAGCATTGACCATTCAACTACCGATCCGACACAATCGGATCACACGGATCACTGACTGCGTCGGTTCAACGACGCGTGGGCGTGCATCACGGTTCGGAGACGCCTCTGCAGGACAGGGCGCGTCTTGTCCGGGCCACCTCAACGTTGCAATACATGAACAAATTAGGTGGATAAGCAGCAAAATCTTCTTAGACTGATGTACAATGAAACTGACGTTTACGAGGCGACACGGGGATGTTGCGATCGTGGGGAGTATTGTTCCGGCTGCATGCATTTGGTATCTTCTCTATACAAGTGAATAATCACATCATGAGGAGAATAGGCAGTATAGAAAACGGTGGCGGGAGAGACGTACGTAGTCGCGGCGGCGACGGGGCGCGAGGTGGGGAAACGTCTGCGTGCGTTGTCTACAATCACGAAGTGGCTGTTCGACGGGGGAGGGGGACGTATGGGCTCGTTGGAAATCCGCGTGTTCGGATCGTTGCGGTTGCAAGACCGTGAAAGTGGTCAAATCCGCCCGCTGAACGGGAAGGTCCGAGATCTCTTCTCCTACCTTCTCATCGCGCGCGAGGTCGCGCATTCGCGCGAACAGCTTGCGGGCATCTTTTGGGGCGACCGTGACAGCGAGAAAGCTCGCCATTGCCTTAATACCACGTTGTGGCGGTTGAACCGTTCACTTGCGCCGAATGGCGCGAGCAATCACCTTCGGATCGGCGCATACCATATCGGCTTCAACCTGTCCAACGAGTGCTGGATTGATGTCGTCGAGTTCGAAACGCGATTCAACTGGGCCGAAGCGGCCGGTGATGTGCCGCCGGAGCAGCGCGCTCTCTTCTATAGCCAGGCGGTGGCGTTCTACGATGGCGACCTGCTCACCGATTGCTATGAAGACTGGTGTGTCATCGAGCGTGAACGACTGCGTTGTTTGTACTCGCGCGCCTTGAAGTGGTTGATTACCTATCACATTTCTCGCCGCGATTATGCTCCCGCAATTGAATACGCGCGCCGCGCACTGGCCTGCGATCCCCTGTATGAGGAAGTGCATCGCCAACTGATGCAGATATATCTGGCGATGGGACAACCCAATGACGCCTTGCGTCAATATCGCGCTTGCGAGGATATCGTCAGGCGCGAACTCGCGCAGGAACCGATGCCCGAAACACAGTCGTTTCTTCCGCTGATTCTGGGCATCACACCGAACATGACTCCCGTTGTACCCGATCAGCCACCCTTCTCCGCTGCCATGTCATATGCGCGCGACACTGCTACAGCGCTGGTCGCCGCAGCCTCGAACCTTTGCGACGCGGCAGAAACCCTCGAAAGCAGCCACGCGCATATCCAGCGTGTCTCGGCGCTCCTGCAAGAGACAATCCGAGAGATGACGACAACGATTTCCGCACTCGAAGAAACAGCGGCCTGGCGGCAATGTTCCACGCGACTCGCGCGTGCCAACGACGTCCTCGCGGCGATCTCCGGTTCCGGTGCGGAAACATTGCGGGCAGTCGTCAGTCCGACACCAATTCGCCTGGTGCAGTGACTCGTGTGACCGTTCGGTGTTCGTGCTCCGTTTTACTCCCGTTACGCTGTGCCAAGTCCGTTGTCGTTTGTTGAGGCGACGTTGGTGCATCCGCTAAGGAGTGAAACGTCGCGTTGGATACCCATGAATCGGGATTTGTCGTACGGGTGTGGGAGGAGCGGCGCGCCGATCGAAACGTGCGCGCGGTTTGGCGTTTGTCGGCAACGAATGTCAAAGGAAAAGCCGCCGTCTATTTCACGTCCATCTCGTCGTTGTGCGACTACCTCGCGCGGGAGTCGGGGGTGGAAATCACGTCCGCCCCCGTATTCGCGCCAATGATCGGAGAACATCCGAATGGAACGGACGCACGATCGGATAGTGCTGGCACGGTCGTCCTTTTTCCGACGGACAGCCTGGGGGCGACGATGAACAGCCCGCTGGCACTCGCGGCGATGACCTTCATTCTCAAGGATTTGTTGGACAACCGAATCGTCCAGCGGGGGGTGACCGCAGACGTCGGGAGCGTTGCGATCACCGCGTTGCCACCCGACCGTATCCCGACCGGGAGCGATGAACGGAGTCAACTCAACATCTTTTTGTATCGTGTCACACCGTACACTGCGTGGCGAAACAACGGATCGCTGTTGTCGGAACGCCGCGAGGACCGGCCCGCGCCGATGTGCCTCGATCTCCATTATCTCGTTTCGGCGTATGGCGAGCACGACTTTCATGCCGAGATATTGCTCGGCTACGCGATGCAGATTCTCCACGAGACGCCCATCCTTGCCCATGACGAGATCACCCGCGCGCTCGCGTCCATTGCGCCTACCGCAGGGAGCGCCTTACCGCCTGCATATCAGGCAATCGCTGGCGCGAATCCGGGCAACTCGCTGTCCGAGATTCATATCAGCCCCGAATTCCTCAATGCCGAAGAAACATCCAAACTCTGGTCCGCGTTGCAGGCTCGCTATCGCCCGTCGCTGACCTATAAGGTCTCGGCGGTGCTGATCGAAGCCGATCGGCCAGTCGCGCGGTGAGCGTCGCAATGCTCCGGCCGCACCAGCGGGTAGACTGGATCGCGTCGAACCAGCATTATCTGTATACGGCGATCGAGACGGTCCGCGCGTCATTGATCCGCCATTTTCGGCACGACACCGACCAGGACGAAGCGGCGGCATTCGAGCGCGCGGCACGAGACCGTATGGAAGCGGCCGAGTTTGATATGCCCGCATCTTCCGCGTTGGCAACGCTCTGTCGTGCCTTCGCGCTGTCGCCGTTCGAGCGCGACATCGTTCTCTTTTGCGTGGGCGCGGAACTCGACGGAGGATTCCTGTCTACGTATGCAGCGCACAGCGATGGCGCGCGACCGTTTCCGACCTTCGGCGCGGCAATCGCGGCATTCCCCGATGCGCATTGGGCTGCCCTCGCGCCCTCGTCGCCGCTCCGCTATTGGCGGTTGATCCATATGGAAGCCGGACGGTCGCTCGTGGATAGTCCATTGCGCATTGACGAGAGCATCCTGCATTTCCTGATGGGTTTGCCGGAGTCGAATGCACACCTGCTCGAACTGGCGATGCCGCTTCACGGTATCGGCAAACTTGTGCCGTCGCATGCCGCGCTGGCGGAACAGATCGCGGAATGCTGGAGTGACGAACAAACGCGCGCGCAGGCCGCGATTCAACTCGTCGGCGACGACCGCAGCGCGAAGCAGGGAATCGCCGCCGCCGCTTGTGCGATTGCCGGTTTCAAACTCACCGTGATTGCTGCCGAGCACATGCCGCTCGAGTACAGCGAACTTGACACGCTCGCGCGCCTCTGCGAGCGGGAGGCAATCCTGAGGGGAACGACCGTACTACTGGATTGCGACAATCTCGATACCGCCGATGCGGTGCGTAATCATGCGGTCACGCGATTCATCGAAGACATGAACGCGCAACTGATCGTCGGTAGCCCGGACCGCCGCCGCCCCCGCGACCGGAGCTACACAACATTCGAAGTGGCACTGCCGACGCGCGACGAGCAACGCGGAATGTGGCACGCCGGCCTGGACACAACGATCCCGCTGCTTTCCGGAGAGATTGATGCCCTTTCGACGCAGTTTCGGTTCGACGTACAGGAGATAGAGAGCATTTGTGCGGCAGTCGCGCACGAATATCAGGCAATGGCGCGGGGTGCGGCGGGCGATGTCGGCCAGTTGCGGCGCACGCTCTGGGGAGCGTGCCGCATGCAGACCCGTAGCGGGATGGACGACCTAGCGCAACGCATTGGGGTTGCTGCGACGTGGGAGGATTTCGTTCTGCCAGAGGCGCAAAAAGAGATTCTGCAAGAGATCGCCGCACATGTGCGCCAACGCAGTCTCGTCTACGATACGTGGGGATTTGCCAACAAAGGGACACGCGGCCTCGGCGTCACGGCGCTTTTCGCGGGGGACAGCGGCACCGGCAAAACAATGGCCGCCGAAGTGCTCGCGGGCGAACTCAACCTCGATCTCTATCGGATTGACCTGAGCGCTGTCGTCAGCAAATACATCGGCGAAACGGAAAAGAACCTGCGGCGCGTCTTCGATACCGCCGAAGGTGGCGGCGCGATCCTCTTATTCGATGAGGCGGACGCACTCTTCGGCAAGCGGAGCGAAGTGAAGGACAGCCACGACCGCCACGCGAATATCGAAGTTTCGTACCTATTGCAGCGAATGGACGAGTATCGCGGCCTCGCGATCCTCACATCGAATCTCAAGAGTTCGCTCGACCACGCATTCCTGCGGCGTATTCGATTCGTCGTACATTTTCCATTCCCGGACGCCGCGCACCGGGCGCAGATTTGGGCGCACATCTTTCCCGCCGAAACACCGACCGAAGGGCTGGACCCGATGCGACTGGCCCAGTTGAACATCGCCGGTGGAAACATCCGTTCGATTGCCCTCCGTGCCGCATTCCTCGCTGCGGACACGGGCGAACCGGTGCAAATGACGCATGTTTTGCGCGCCGCACGGAGCGAGTACAGCAAACTGGAAAAGCGTCTGACCGATGGGGAAACGCATGGTTGGCTTACCGTCTAGGCCTGCGCCCGCCAAACGAGGGGGAACGATGGAAGCGGTTGCCGAAGAGATTATCGGGGAGCACACCTATCTTGTCCTGGAGGACGAACAGCCCTTCGCCACGTCGCGGCTCTGGGAGCTGCAACGGCGCTACTTCGAGAGCATGGGCGTCGAGGCATGGCGTCGGGGCGAAGTGCCGCACTACGTGACCAGCAATCCGCGGATGGCCAATAGCTACGCGGAGATCGCCTTCGCCCTGTTTCGCGACCGGCAACGCCTGGCACCCATTGGCGAACCGTTGACGATTTGCGAACTCGGCGCGGGGTCGGGGCGGTTCGCATTCCACTTTCTCAGCCGCCTCAATCGCCTGTGCGACGATGCGGCGGTTCCGCTCACCTCGTTCCGGTATGTCCTCACCGACCTCGCGCAGAGTAATCTCGATTTTTGGCGGGCGCACCCCCGCTTCCAACCATACTTCGACGTCGGTGTCCTCGACTACGCACGCTTCGACATCACCGATTCATCTGCACTCACGATGGAGCAAAGCGGCAAGACGATCCGACCGGGCAGTCTGCAGCAGCCACTCATCGTGATCGCTAATTACGTATTCGACAGTATCCCCCAGGACCTCTTCCACATTGACGAACATGCGGTCGAGGAATGTCTCATGACGATGGTCGTGCGCAAGGACGAGCAGACGGAGACGATCGCGGATCTCGTCGGCGCGCTGAAATGCAAACTAACGCAAAAGCCACTCGTGGAATCGCCGTACGACGAAGCGTATCTTCAGCGATTACTCGCGACGTATCGGGAAACGCTCGTGAATACTCATCTCCTGTTTCCCGCGACGGGGCTGCGCTGCGTGCGTCGCCTGCAGGATTTGTCCCAGGCAGGCGTCGTGCTGCTCTCCGCCGACAAAGGTGAGCATCACTTGTCCGCACTCCAAGGGCGACCGGCGCCGGGCCTCGTGCGCCACGGCGGTGCCTTTTCCATCTATGTGAATTACCACGCATTCAAGGAAATGTGCGAACGCGGCGGAGGGATTGCATTGTTCCCGACTGCCCAATACCGCAGCGTAAACGTCTGCTGCCTGATTATGGTCGCGGACGCCGCCAGCCATCGCGATACCCGCAGCGCCTATCGGCGGTATGTGGAAGAGTTCGGCCCGGACGACTTTTTCAGCATCACGCGGACTGCGAACGAGCAGATCGGTGCGATGTCGGTGGAAAACATCGTCGCCTATCTCCGACTGAGTTACTACGACGGCCAGCAACTGTCGCGCTGCATCCCGCGATTGATCGAACTCGCGCCTGATTTCGGGGAGGGGGACCGCGACGCGGTACTCACCGCTGCCGAACAGGCATGGGAGTTGCAGTACCCGCTGGGCGAAGGACTCGATCTCGCCGGTCAGATCGCCGGATTGTGCTACGCGCTCGCCGATCATGCGCGCGCCCTCACCTTTCTTCAGTATTCTATTGCGACCTACGGCGAAGAGCCGGGTACGCTCAGGAACATGGCCCTGTGCTACCAACAACTCGGCGATAGCGAGCGGGCAGAACAGATTCTGGCATCACTCCCGTCGTCGGATGCGACGGAACAGAGCGGAACGACCGTCGCTTAATCGCGTCGCGCAAGGCGCTATGCATTGAAGCAACCGTACCGTATACTCGTCTCAGTACTGCGTGTGAACTGGGTCCATGAATACTACATCAGTCCAATACTGTTGTTTCGGGTGGAATACGCGAGGTAACCGTTCCGGTACGGCGCAATAAGGAGTCTGTATGCGATCCTTTGTTCCATCCCGTCGTCGGCAGCCGGAACGAACAGACGCAAGTACCCCGAAGTCGATCGCGTCGCGCCAGCACGAAACATCGTTCACGTCTGCACCGAACGAAGTCGCCAGCGAACATAGGGACGCTGCGTCATTTCAGCATACCATCCAACGCGTCGCGTTTCCGCTCGCACGAATAGCGATCTTCCCACAAACGTCGCCCGGCATTGACCTGCATACCGGTGTGTTGCAGCGAAAAGGCGACGCCCCCGTCAACAAGACCGGGCTGCCGGACAATCTGAAGGCAGGCATCGAGTCACTCTCCGGCATCGCGCTGGACGATGTGAAAGTCCACTACAATTCGTCGAAACCGGCGCAACTCCAGGCGCTTGCGTACACGCGTGGGGCAGAGATTCACATCGCGTCGGGCCAGGAACAGCACCTCCCGCATGAAGTGTGGCACGTCGTTCAGCAGAAGCAAGGTCGCGTCAAGCCCACGCTGCAAATAGGCGGAGAGGCGGTCAACGACGACGCGGGACTTGAGCATGAAGCGGAAACGATGGGAAGTCGCGCGTCGAGCCAGCCGGCCACTCCCGATGCATCGGCTGCGGAACCGAGCATCCGGTCGGCGAGCGGCGACGTGGCGCAACTGGTCACGATTCCCGGCCGCGTCGTCAGCCCGACGGGGGCCAAGGTCTACAGGTCCATCGGCGTCATCAACTCGGACGCGATCGGCGGGAAGCGCGTCGAGAAGGGGACGCGCGTACGGATAGACAGCGAAACGTCTGTTGAGAAGTACGAGCACGTCACGATTGACGATGCCAAACTGGTGGACGGCTCGCCGATGCCGACCGCGCCCTATGGCTTCGTCGAGGGGTACATAAACCGCGACAAGCTCGAATTCGTCGGCGCGAAGGGCGGCGAAAAAGGGCTGAATACGGGCGTCTCCAAGGGTGTACTCGCCGAGGTTGATGCGTGGCTTCTTGCGGAAGCGAAAGCATCCAACAAGGAGAAACTGATCACCGAGGGCGGCTACATGGAATTGAGCGACTTCCGCAAGATCGAGGTCTTCCGGCGGGCGGGCGTCGCCGTCAATATCCACGACGCGTCCTCGTTCAAGAAACTGAAGACGGGCATCGTCTCCGACAAAATTGACTGGGTCGCCTTCTCGGCGATCGTCCGGCGGATCAATGGGAATGCGTCGGCGCAAAAGATTTTCGATGGTGCGGAAGCCCGATCCGCAGGTGATCCCGCCGCGACGGGCGCGAAGATCAAAACCGGCCAGGCCCCATTCGAAACGAGCGCGACGGAATACGTCGGCTATGTTGGACTGGGAGGCGGCGCGGCTGCGTCGGCCGCATCGGCGATCTCCGCGCAGACCGAGTATTCATCGGCCAACCTGGTGACGAATATCGGCACATTCCACCAGTCAGGCGCCACGCAGGTGATGCAGGGGGCGGATATCGCCGGTGGCGCGCTGGCAACCGTCGCTAACATTACCGAAATCATCCGGACATTCCAGAACATCAAAGAAAAAATCGCGGGCGGATCAGCCCACGACCACGATATCGCCTTTGCCGAGATACCGTACCTCCTCGATCAGGTAGCACAAATCGGCACGTCCGTAGGGCGGATTGTGGCGTCGGTCGCCGGCGTCCAGGGGCATTTTTCGCTCGCGCAGGTCGGGTATGACCAGGCGTCGGCGGCGTCCGCCAGTCACAGCGCGCTCTTCCTGATCGGCGCGCAGGTCACTGGTATCCTGTCGGCGGTCGCGGGCGCGGCGAAAATGGCGAAGGGCATCTACGATGTCAGCGAAACGTCAGCGATTCTCAAAAACCTTGCGAGCCTGAAAACGTCGCTCACGTCGCCGGATTTCAAGCTAATGCTCGCCCAGTCGCAAGAGAGTCAGGCGCTGAAGCGAACCGTCGCGGCCGGGACGATTGTCCAAGGTGCCGCGATGGTCGCGGGCGGCATTATGGTGGCGGTGCTGGCGACGAACCCGGTCGGTTGGGCGATCCTCAGCGCGGCGGCGATCTTCGGTGGGGCAATCGCCGCGTACAAGTACTTTAAGGCGAAAGCGAACCGAAAGAAGTTCGTGGATCGCCTACTCATTAAGAAGTTCGTCGGCATTCTGCGGAAAAGCGACGACGAGTTGGATGAGCAGGTGCGCAAGGAGCATCTGCACAAGCTCGGCTACACCAAGATTGACGTCTTCTACAGCGATGTTATGGCCGGCTTCGCGGCGGTGACGCATGCGGCATTGTCCGGCCCGCCGGCCGACACAAAGACAATTGAGGCGAAGCAGCTGGTCGCGGCGTGGAAGTTGAGCACCGATCCGACCAAGACAACGGCGCAGATGATCGCGAAAAAGATGCACGGTAGCTGATCCGAAGCGGCCGGTACGTGCACTAGCTAGGCGAATGAGGGGAGAGCGATGGGGTTCCCGTACGAGCAGCGGGCAGAGGAGGAGACGCTTCTCCACGCCATCGAGCAGCGCTTCGCCGCCGTCGGCCTCGCGACGGCGATGTTTGATCCCACGCCCCCGGCTGAGACGTTTTCGTCGCTCGTTGTCGGTCATCCGCTGGGTGCGATGACGCTCGCCCGCGTCAATCTCGAATTCAGTTTCATCCCGCAACCCGTCGGCGTTGATTCACCGTATGTCAATCTCCAGATGTACACCCAGGTTGCCGATGGCCTTGGGACGGGCGCGTTCGACGGGCTGCGGTGGCTGACGACAAAGCTCAATTGCTTCCTCCCTGTCGGCTTTTTCGGCGTTTTCGATAATCTGGGGGTGCTGTTCTGGCGGCAAACGCACATCCTCGACAAGGCGGTCGCATCGGAGATCACTGTCGCCCTCATCGAGAAGCAGACGGCGATGGCGGTCGGCGTCCTCGGCGATTTCGTGGACACGTTGGTGGAAGCAGCGACCGGGGCACAATCGGCGGCGGCGGCATTACGCGCGAACAAGTGGGCGCCAATCCTTTTTCCAGACGCGGGATAGTCGTCCGCGCCCCGCACCGCTCATCGTCGGATTTTGACCGATCACACATACGGTGGGGGGTTGCCTCGTCATGCTGCCTGAACTGCACGAATCGCTGCGACGGCTGATCTACGAGCGGGGGCGGATCAGCCCTCTCGACGTGGATATCCACTTTGAGGCGCCCCGCCGGGATTGGGTGGACCGTCTGATGCGGCCGGCCATCAATCTGTATCTCTTCGATATACAGGAAAACGTTGGCAAGCGTTCCACCGCAATGGAGGCGCGGGTTGTCAACGGGCGAGCAGTACGCCATATGGCACCGCGACAGATTGATCTGCGCTACATGGTCAGCGCCCTCACGTCGGAAATCACCGATGAGCATCTTCTGCTCTGGCGCACGCTCTCCGTTTTAATGAAATATCGCGAACTGCCCGACGACATCTTGCCCGAAGCGTTGCGCGGGGCTTCCCCAACGATTAAGACACAGGTTGCCCAGCCCGATGAGGCGATCCAAATGGCGCAAATCTGGGGGGGATTGAATGCCGATGCGCGACCTGCTCTCTGCTATGTCGTGACTGCCCCCCTCGATCTCGACGTCTCCCTTGAGGTGCCGCTCGTCCTTACCCGCACAGTACGCTACACGCGGCTGCCCGATGCGACCGCCGCCGACGCCGACACACAGATCGGTGGAACGGTCCGCAATCGTGCGGGCGCGCTGGTCGCCGGAGTGACGATCAGGGCGCGCGGTAGCGCGGCGGCGGACTCGGTTTCGGATGAACAGGGACAATTTGTTATTCGACACGTTGCATCGGGGCCACTGACTCTCGATGTCGCGACGCTGGATGGTGCCCGCCAATCGGTAACGCTCAACGTGCCGGCCGAATCGTACGATATTGAGATCGGATAACGCCCGTTGCTTTCGTTCACTCTCCCAGTGACAGCGGTGATTCGTGTGATCGTCGTGTGTTTTCCGCCTGATACATAGGGGCTACGGTCCAACGTGTATACCGGCACGGGATCCGTTTGGCGCGCTGTGGCACCTATCGCATTGTGTCGCGGATTCTCACACCGAGATAGGAGCCATGGTAGATAGCCGGTGCGGATGGTATGGGATGTGGTGGGGAAGTCTTTAGGGTAAGGAGAGGGTATGCCCGAGTATTTGTCTCCAGGTGTGTATATTGAGGAAGTCAACACAGGCCCCAGGCCAATCGAAGGTGTCGGCACCGCGTGTGCCGCGTTTGTGGGTTTTGCACCCGCCGGGCCAACAAACCGGCCGATGCTGGTCACGAACTGGACCCAGTACGTCGAGACGTTTGGCCGCGTCGAAGAGGGCGGCGCGCGCAATCCGCACATGCCGAACACCTTCATGTCGCACTCCGTGTTCGGTTACTTCCTCAACGGTGGTGGCCGCTGTTACGTCACGCGGATCGGGCTCAATGGCGGTGAAGCAAAGATGAGCGCCGCCGCAGCCGAACCGCTCCAACTGCCGAGCAAGGCATCGAAGGCGATCCCGTCGTTGACGATCAAGCCGAAGGACGCCGCAACCGACGACATTCAGGTCGAAGTCGCACCGCCAACCGGCGATGGCCCACCCGATGGCTCGTTCACGCTCAAAATCAAGATGGGGACGACCGAAGAGGTCTTCGAGAACATCACGATTGGCGCCAAGAAAGGCGCGAAGAATGCGACGGAGACGGTCACACAGACCAGCAAATTGGTCGCGGTCGTCGAGGAGCAGGGGACAGGCACCGCCCTTGAGCGCATGCCCGATGTCGGTTCGTACCTGATTAAAGCGGCACTGCCCAGTAGCGCAATGCAGGTTGTCAAATCGGGCGATTTCACCGGCGATGTCGTCGCGCGTAGCGGCGTCGAGGGACTCGAAGTCGCCGAAGACGTTACGATGGTCATCTGCCCGGACATTATGTCTGCCTATCAGAACAAGGCGCTCGACCGAGATGGCGTCAAAGCGGTCCAACTCTCGATGATCGCGCACTGCGAGCGGATGCAGGACCGAATGGCGATCCTCGATCCCATCCCCGACCTGTCCCCGCAGGATGTCAAGGTGTGGCGCGAGAAGACGACGAACTACGACTCGAAGTTCGCCGCCCTCTACTACCCCTGGATCAAGGTCGCCGGCCCGGATGGTCGTCCGCTCTCGATCCCGCCGTCCGGGCACATGGCCGGCATCTACGCCCGCAACGACAACGAGCGCGGCGTCCACAAAGCGCCGGCGAACGAAGTCCTGCGCGGTGTCCTCGAACTGGACACCATGATCACAAAGGGCGAGCAGGATACGCTCAACCCGATCGGCGTCAACTGCATTCGCTCCTTCACCGGCTCCGGACTGCGGGTCTGGGGGGCGCGGACGCTTAGCAGCGATCCGGCGTGGCGCTACATCAACGTGCGCCGTCTCTTCAACTACGTGGAGAAGTCCATCGAGGGCGGGACGCAGTGGGTCGTCTTCGAGCCAAACGATGAGGGATTGTGGGCGCGGGTTCGCCGCGACATCACCGCCTTCCTGATGGGCGTCTGGCGCGATGGCGCGCTCTTCGGCAGTTCGCCCGATCAGGCGTTCTTCGTCAAGTGCGATGCCGAACTCAACCCGCCGGATGTCCGCGATCGCGGTCAACTGATCATTGACGTCGGCCTCGCGCCGGTGAAGCCGGCCGAGTTCGTCGTCTTCCGGTTCAGTCAGTTCTCGGGCGGCGGCGCGTAAGGCGTTCGTTGCATGGCGAAGCAGACCGGATGATTCGGCACTCGTCGAGTCATCCGGCGCGTTGGTTGTACCGTGAGCGATTCGTGAGAGTATAGGGGGCGTGCAATGGGAAAACGCAACGATTCGTTTGTCACAGCATTCTTCATGGTTGATTTCGGCAGTCATCTGAAAGGCGATGTTCTCTCAGTTGACGGGGTGGAGCGAAAGGTCGAGATAGTCAAACAGACCCAAACGACCAACGGAGGGAAAACTATCGTCAAACACACGGCCGGCAACTCCAATGTCAGTGGCGAGATCACGATCAAGCGCCACATGACGAGCGATATGTCCATGTGGACGTGGCGGAAGCTCGTCGAGGAAGGCAAAATGAAGGACGCGCGCGTCAATGGCACGATCACGCTCTACGACGGGGCCAACGAGATGATGGATGTCGCGACGTGGACGCTCGACATGGTGTGGCCGAGTGCCATTTCCGGCCCGGATATGAGCGCCAAAGCGAACGAGACTGCGGTGGAGACGCTGACCCTCCAGCATGAGGGTTTGACACGCACGAAGTAGCGCCCGTGTAGGATGTGATCGTGCGTTGGCGTCCTAGAGCCGACACGCTGCCGATTCGGATTGCGGGTGTCGGTTGTGAAGTGCGGAGACGGGCAGATCAGTAGACGAGAATGGCAGTGCCGGAGATGACTGCATCCCCGCCGTGCCAGCAATGGAAGGAGCGCGACGATGCCTGCGGCGAGTGAAGATGGGTTTGTTGGTGCATGGTTCGAGGTCGAGTTCGGTACCCATCTCAAGGGCGCGTTCATGGAGTGCAAGGGCTTCGGCAGCAGCTCCAATGTCGTCGAGATGATGCAAAACAATGCCCAGGGACACCGGATCAACGCGAAGATCCCCGGTGTTCTCACCTGGACGGACATTACTCTCTCGCGCGGCCTGACCGATTCCAAGGAAATCTGGGATTGGTTCAAAATGATCCACGAAGGCAAGATAGACAAAGCGCGCCAGAACGGCACGATCACGATGATCAATCACGAAGGGACAGCGGTCGCCAAATTCGAGTTCATCAACGCCTGGCCCTCCGGGCTGACCGGCCCGAGTTTCAATGCGACCTCGAACGAACACGGCGTCGAGGAAGTGACAATCACCCACGAGGGGTACAAGCGGTCGAAATAGCGGGTGCAGCGCGCCGCAGCAACGCGGGCAACCGTGAGGAGATTCGCGGCAATGGGTGGCATGCTGCAAACCGAATTCGTCTTCACGCTGCCGTGCGGCTATATTGATGGCGGCGGGAACCGGCATCAGGAAGGGATCATGCGCCTGGCGACGGCGCTTGATGAAGTCGAGCCGCTCCAGGACCGGCGCGTGCAAGCCAATCAGGCCTATCTGGGCATCGTGCTCCTGAGCCGCGTCATCACGCGGCTCGGCGGCATCGCTCCGGTCGGCACAGCGGTTATTGAGGCGCTTTTCGCGGCCGATTTCGCGTATCTTCAAGAATTGTATGTGCGCCTGAATGAGCCGGGGCCGAATGTGATCGAGACCGCCTGCCCGAACTGCGGGGCGGGATTCGCGCTTGAT
Source organism: Thermomicrobiales bacterium (assembly GCA_038238655.1). Taxonomy (GTDB): domain Bacteria; phylum Chloroflexota; class Chloroflexia; order Thermomicrobiales; family JALYUS01; genus JALYUS01. The sequence goes on from JBBSFO010000001.1 coordinate 15,031, forward strand.
CTCTCCGCACCTTCGATGGAAGGCGCCGCGTTCCCGCCTGGGTAGCGGTGTTATTTCGCACGAGCGCACGATGTGACGCAAGGAGTCGGCGGATGGACAGGGAACCACCGGCCTATGATCGGTCCGAGTCGGACGAGCGACGCGGGCAGCACGAAGCGAGCAGCCGCGCCGAGATTGATATCGAGCGGTTGGCCGACCTGGTTTACCGACTGGCACGTGAGGAAGCACGATTGGCACGCGCTCGGGGAGCGCGCCCCGGCCGCTAAGAGGGTGTGAAATGGTTGAGAACGGCTATCCGACGGCGCGTTTCTACATCGAAATTGATGGCGTCAATAACGCGGTTTTCACCGAGGCCGAGGGGCTTCAAATCGAGGTGGATATCACCGAGTACAAAGAAGGTGGCAGTAACGGTTTCGTCCATCGCCTGCCAGGCCGCGCCACGATCAGCAATTTAACGCTGAAGCGTGGCCTTGTCCAGTCGAACCAACTGTTCAAGTGGCAACTTGAGGTCGCGCAGGGCAAAGTTACGCGACGCAATGTGTCCGTCGTCATGTACGACCCGGCTGGGATCGAAGTGCTCCGCTGGAACCTCATCAAAGCCTATCCGGTGCGGTGGATCGGTCCTGCATTTCGCGTCACCGACACAGTGATCGGCATCGAGACGCTCGAACTTGCCCATGCCGGGCTAGAGATGGGATAGGCGTATGCTGCAAAGCGGATTCCTCGCCCATGCCGCACGTCAATCCAGATTCTCGCGATGGCTCGCCCAACGCCAGGCAGTGTTGCTCCACCATCCGGCTCCCAGCTCACAGCGATCCTTTATCTCCCCTCGACCACTTTCGTCCGACCGAAGGGGCATGTATACGCCGCTGTACGCATTGCCACCCACCCAACCCTTGGACGCTCTCACACTCTTCGATGAACACGGATCAGCACCAAATTTCGACGATGAAACATTCGAAGGCGCGCCGGACTACCTCGATACGATTGTCGCGTCACGAGGTGACCCTTCATTCAATGATCCGCCCCCTCCCATTGGCGATCTGTCACAAGATACCGTGTCGGCGGCATCGCCCGCCGTCGAGGTGATACAAAACGTTGTGTCCGCTGTTGCCACCCCAACCGATGTTGGTCGCACGCCGCCCACGAGACGCACGGCCCAGCATATGGATGCGACAGGCACGCTGTCTGGTCGGCACATGCCCGATCCGCAACAATCGTCACCGTCCGGTGACGGGACAGCGCCGCGACCGATGTATGAGGTTGGCGAACGATCCGGCAGCCGTAACGTCGTCGCTATGCATCCTCCCGAGTCGGATCGTGCTCTTCCATCTACACGCGAATTCACGCCTGATCGTGATACGTCGGCGTTACCCACCGGGGGGGCCGCCGGACAAGAGACGGGGTTATTCGAGCCGACAGGCGTCGTCGAGCCTATGCCGGGGTATCCGTTGTCAGGCGGCGCGGCAGATGAAGAGCAGACGACTGCACCCCCCACAGCGAGCAGTGGCGACACTGCGATTCCGAGCACCGAACAACGCGTCGGCACTGCCGTAGGCTCACTGCCGCACGAGAGACGTGATCGAAATCGAGCCGCGCCGCCGCCCGAGCGGCACAATGCGCGTGCGACCATGTCCACTGCGGAGGCACCTAGCATCGAGACGCCGTGGCAACACGCGCGCCGTGTGATCCGCGAGCGGCTATCGAGCAGAAGCGCCCGACCAACGCGTGCATCGTCGCAGGTGCCGCAATTGCGGGGCACAGAATCCCACGGGTACGTCGCGCCACCGACAGCCGCGACCCCGCCGCCCTTCTTGCGTGGGGCGATGCAATCTCCAGATTTCGTTGTGCCGGTCTCGACGGTTCCGCCAGCCACTCTCGTATCCCCTACCCACGAACCAGGAAGTGAACGCGAGGATCGTGGAAACACGACAATGTCCGTGTCGGCGCAGAGCGGCGCGCCGTCGTCTGCAATTGCCTCCAGTCGCCGTACAGCCCTCCTCCGATCGGACGGGCGAATGCCAGACGTGCGCGACAACGGGCCATCTGCCGGCGAAACGCCGGTACCAGAGGAGTCACAATCTGTGGCGCGCGCCGAGCAACACCGGGCGCAGAACGCGGCGGCAACGACACCGACGATCGGCACCACGGTGTCGCCCGATTTGTCACGACCGATTTCGCCATCACCGGAGTCCGAGGCTGCGGAAGACATCGCGGCCTCAATGAACACCCCCCGCAAACCAACGTTACAAACCGAGATTGACACAACCAATGGTGTTCTCCCGGCTGCGGAGGAAGCCCCGATCAATCCTGTCACGAGTGAGACTGTTGCGGCGAACCGAAGTGACGCAGATGACGGCACGGCCATATTTGCCGTTCCCAATGGTCGTCCGCGCTACGACGCGGCACGCACCGTCGGCGAGACCACGACAGGACCGCCGTCGCACGTTGTACTACCGATTGCAATGGCCGCTGAACCCACGATACCAAACGATGTCGGGTCGCTCGTGCAGCCGCCTCTGGTTGAGCCGACCGCCCCAAAGTCGCTGTCTTCGCCGCCACTCGATCCATCAAGTGCGCCGTCCGCCGTCGTGCGTGTCGAGCGCCCGATTGACAGCGCCTCTGGCGTTGCGACACAGCGATCCACTCCGATTTCACCACAGCAATCACCGCTATCGTCGGCTACACCTGCAGAGTCGCAGACCGAACAGCAACGCGAGATCATGTCCCGATCTCCCGAGCAAACCGATCTCCTGGCGGATGCTTCGATGCCGCCGCGCGCGCAACTGGCGGCAACGTCGTTGGCGCACGCCCCATCTCCGTCTCCTCCGCTATCGCACGTAGCCAGCGGCGTGGTCGGCGCGGTAACAATCCAACCCGATCGGTCACCACAGGAAGTGGTGCAGAAGCAAACGCCGACGTCTCCGACCGATATACGTGCAGCCATCGGCGCGTGGCGGGTGCCCACCCCTCCCCACGTTGCGCGCACCGTGACCGCGTGGCTAACAGCGAAACCACGTTTCGGACGCGCGGCACAATCCGCACCGAATCAGTCCGCTGATCCAATCAGCGCGGCACCTCCTTCATCGCCAACCATCGAACAACGTGAGGCAGACATCCGCCGGCACGTCGCGCCTGCCGCGAGTCAGCAACCGGCACAAGCAACCGATTCCCCGTCTGCGACACCAGACGGCACAACCATTCCCCCGCATGGGCCAACCGAAATGTCACATGCGTTCGAACAATCCATTGCAGAAGATGCCGAACCAGCGGGAACGGAACCGGCGATCACTGCGCTGGTCTACCCGTCCGGCCCGGATCGGCTCGGTAATTCTGAGGAACGACCCGCGTCATCGGCCACACGATTGCCGGATATTTCGGTCCAAGAGGATGTCATTTCCGATGCACCAGACGCTGCACGAATCGCGCCTGCCTCGATCGTGCAGTCCAGCGAAACCGCGCCGATACCGACGCTCCCGACATCGGGACAAGAGTCGCCGACCCGTCGTCAATCAGCCCCCGTTCAGCCGCTGAATGTCGAAGTGATTGATGGGAGATCAATCCTCCCGGAGATTGCGGGGTCGCATCGCGTCCCTGACCCTGCGTCAGTCTCTGAGGCGACTAGCCCACGGGGATTACGTGGCGAATCCGTCTCCCAAATAGCCTTAAACGACCTGCCCGTCGGCCAGTCGCCGACTGCAGCGTTCGAGCAGTCAGGACCCGAACTATCGCCGCCGTATCAATCGAGGCCACCGCAGCACGCTGCGGATCAGATCAGTCCGATGCCGGCACCCACACAACCGCCGGTAAATCCATCGTCTCTGCGCATCCCACAGCCAGTGACTGCGTCGGAGCGCTCCACGGATTCGCCCCGGTCGGATTCGCACCACATCTTCTCCCCTACCAATGATTCCGACGTATCGGTCTCCGGTGCGTCGGGATCAGCCCTACCGAACGCGCCTATGGCGAGCAGTAGGCAATCGGCGGTAGTGGAGAGCCTCCCTGGCGGTATCTCGACGCCCTCCACACAACTTGGGTCCGGGCAGACGCCGGGACGCTCCAGCGTCCCAGATGCGATCACGAACCCCGTCGTGGTGCCACCGCTCGTCGCTCAGCCACCTTCGAGGCCTCCGGTGCCCCGAACGGAAACGACTCACCTGCAACCGTTTGTTTCGCCGGATAGTCCGCAAGGGTCACAGACGCGCGCGCCGTGGACGCAAGGCGCGGTGCGAGACGCAACGACGCAGTTTACGCCCGCCATCGCCGCACCAACCTCGCCCGACACAACGACCGATGCAGAGCGACCCGGAGAGAAGCCGGAACGATTGTCTGAGGTGGCATCTGCCGAGGTATTCCAGTCGGAGCGACCGCAGCCAACTACCGCTCGCCGCGATCTGTCTGGGCTGCAAGACGAATCTGACACCGCCGCGCCAGATTCGGTTTCGCCGCGAGATGATACGGGAATATCGGCTGCTATGTTGCCGAGAGAAACGCCAGAACCGTCCGTCACGATGCAAACGGTCGGGCAGGCGAAACAGCCCGCAATCGCACCGTACGAGATCGCAGACGAATCACGTCGTCAACGGTCGGTCATCGGGGAACGACTGCCAGAATCACGTGACGATGCACCATCCCTTCCGAGCGTCTCACACCGTGAGGGCATGACTGTCGCACCGACAACTCCCGTGCTCTCGACCGAACTCCACGATGTCGCGGATGCGCCGCCGAGCGAGATCGCTACCCCCGCAAGTAGCGACGCATCGCGCGACGCCCGTCTGTCCGAGTCGTCGTTTACTGACACCGCCGACAGGACGGTTGTCACGCCGCACAATCCTGTCATCGCCGCGCCGATTATCGAGTCAACACAAGGAGCATCGCTCCCTGCACACAGAGCGTCCGCACGGCCACGATCCACCAACATTCTTGTCTCACTGCCAACATTTGACGAGTATGCCACGTCAAACGATCGGGCGGTCCCGACGTTAGGCTCCTCCGACCTCCGCGACCCGCCATCTGTTGCACCACCGGATTCTTCGATCACGGGGCGCATGATTGACGTAGACGCCACGTCGGCGCCGCTGATAGCGGCGGATCGGTCCGACACGATTATTCCTTCCCGGTCAGTCGAGCAGTCCCATGTCATGCCGAAGGAAACCGCCGAAAGCCGGAATCCCTTTCCGTCTGATGTCGTACAGATGCCGTCCGAAGGGGACGGGGAGATGTTGGCGTTCCCCGACGAATCAGCGAAGAGCGGTTCACTTGATTCTCTCGCACATCCGGTACAATCGGCCCAACTGCGTAACCCTACAGAAACAGGCACGAATTCCCCTGCCCAGGCCACGGATTGGGAACGCGACGCAAACCAACCCGAGACACGGCTCGTGAACAGCGTTACCAACGATCACGACCGATCCAAAGCACCGGAAGCAGTGAACGTCAATCACCACGATGACACACCGCGCAATGCGATTGCGCCGGTCGAAGGCGCAAGCACCAGCGCATCTCGTTCGGGTACACCGCAAACTGTGGAGGACACGGTACGCGGAGCGATGCCCGAGACGATCCAGATCGCCAGTGACGCTGCACAGACTTTGAGCGATTTCGGGGTGCCGCCGCTGACCGCACTGCATCAACCTGACAGCCTGCGCTCCGTCGAATCCGCACGCGCTTCAGTGGAACCGAACGACGCACCATCGCCAGACAACGCCATAGACGTGCAATCGGTTGAGCAGACGACGCCGATTCACGAGGTTCGCCAGGCGCGGCGACGACCAATCATCGCCGCCCCGCCGCCCGTCCACGAAGACGCGACCACTTTTCCCGAGCCAACGGCCGAAGAGCGTGCGGCGAAGATTAACACGCTCAAACGACTGCGACAGATGTATTCCGTCGAGCCGGACGACGCTCCAACCGAGATCGCGGAGATTGCGGATCCGGCGCCCACCGCACCTGTGCCCGAGGTGGCTGTGGCGGTGCGTCCCGTATTGGCCGCAGAGAATTCGATCATGCAGGACGAAACGCCGGTTCCTGCGCAGGGATCGTCGCCGGCCACACAACCGGAACCGACTCCGGGTTACTCCGGTGGCCGTGACAGGGCGCCGACCCCTCTGTCGCTGCCTGAATCCGCCCATCGGTTTCTCCGGCCACTCGTCGGATTCGACACACGCACCGTACCGATCTACCGCGACACCGCTGCGGACCACGTGACGACAGCGCACAATGCCGATGCCGTGACAGATGGCTACGCGGTCGTGATGGCGTCGTCCAACACTGCCTTAGACCGACCAGAGACGCTCGGCTTGCTCGCGCACGAGTTCACGCATGTCGCCCGGCGTCAACAAGCCCGATTCGTCCCACCGATTGCGCGGCCCGCGCGCCCGCAAGCCCAAACGGCGCAACGCAGCGTGCGCGAGGACCGGATTGTGGCGTCGCTCGCGGAGGAGGCGCTCGCCCAACGCGTCGAAGATCGCGTCGTACAAGCGGCACGAGCCGCCACAGTACATCCATCTCCGCCCCCGACGCAGGCCGTGACAACACCGCGCGCGGAATCGCCACGCGCGGCATCAGCGCCGCGCTCACCGACTGCGCACGAACGGTGGGCTGGCCTGCCCGCGCCGTGGGAACCGATAAACGATTGGACACAGCACGGACCGTCCGGTCAGGCAACGACTCCTGTCGAGTCACCAGGGAAGACGGCTGCCGTTGCAAACCCTGAACCGGTCGTGCAGCGCGCACTGCGGGAGCGATCGCAAACGGGCCCAGATGAAAACGACACGCCGCCGAATGGACGCGACGCATATGCCCCGGAAGCCGACCTCGACGCGCTAGCGCGACAGGTCTATGCGATTTTGAAAGACCGCCTTTCTGTCGAACGACGACGGATGGGATAATGCGTTGGGAGGGTGAGAATGGTTGAGAAGGCTTCGATCACGAACGTCGATGCCGGCGGCGCGGCGATTGAGTGCATGTTTAATCCGACGGAATACACATTCTACAAGCAGAACCGGATTTCGTTCACCGAAGTGCCGGGGAACAGCATCCCCATTCCTGATTTCCGCAGTGGCGATCCGGCGACAATGAAATTGCAGTTGTTCTTCGACACGTACGAGGCCGCAGACAGCGCGAAAGACGTGCGCAAGCACACCGACGCGATCTGGAACCTGATGGCCGTCGAGGAAAATACAAAGGACGGAAAAACCGGCAAAGGGCGACCACCAATCGTCCATTTCCAATGGGGGCGAACTTGGTCCTTCGATGCGATGATCAGCGACATCTCGCAGCGATTTACCCTCTTCCTCACCGATGGCACGCCCGTCCGCGCGACGCTCGATGTCACGTTTCAGCAGGTGAAGGACGGCAAGCTGTTTCCGAAACAAAACCCGACATCCGGCGGCACCGGCGGCGAACGGCAGTGGGTCGTGCAGGAAGGTGACACGCTCTCACTCATTGCCTATCGCATGTACGGCGACACGAATCAGTGGCGTCAGATCGCGGCAGCGAACCGACTGACCCGCGTGAGAAGACTGCAACCAGGTACGGTGTTGGAGATCCCCAATGGCGCAAAATAGCCTCAGTCCGCTTCACTGGTATGTCAAAGTGGACGGTCAGGAAATATCGTCTACCATCTTGGACTGCCTGACAAAAATAACGGTGGAAAGTAGTCTGAATATCCCGGCGGTTGCCGCGCTTTATCTCAATCCCCCGCCCCTCAATCACGATCCGCTGTCGTGGATTGACACCGTACAGTTTGATCCGGGGAAAAAACTGACGATCTCCGTCGGAGAGGGAGCGACTATCACAGCGTTATTTGACGGGGAGATCGTCGAACTCGAGCCTTCGTTCGGATCAGACGGAAACCGGTTAGTTGTTCGCGCATTCGACTTGCTCCATCGGCTCTCGCGCGGTCGCAAGGTAAAGTCATTTGCCAATATGACCGACAAGGATATTATCTCTGCCGTACTGTCGAACCATCAGATGACCTTCAACTACAGTAATAGCAAGGGGCCAGGACAGGTCCATGAGCAGGTTATGCAAAATAGTCAGACCGACCTTGATTTTGTGCGCACCCGTGCCGCGACCATCGGCTGTCATTGCTTCGCGGTCGGGGCGAAAGTGCATTGTGTTGCGCCTGTGCAACAAACGGCAGTCTTGATGATCGATCAGTCATCGCTCCTTTCGTTCCGTCCCCGATTGACAACGACCGATCAGGTGAGCAAAGTGACGGTTCGCGGTTGGAAGGAAAAGACGAAGGAGGATGTCGTCGGCACATTCGAGGGGAGCGGGGTCAAAAATACGGTAAAAGTGAGTGGCAAGAATGGCGCGGCATTCGCCGCCGCCGCCCCCGGTGGCGGTCAGGAACACCTCGTCACCGACTGGGTTGTGGACGACCAGGCACAGGCGCAATACATCGCTGAAGCCCTCGCAACCAGCGTCAGCGGGCGCTTCGTTCAGGCCGAAGGAATCACGTATGGCGCCCCCCAGATCGTCGCCGGTGCGTGGATCGAGATTAAGAATGTTGGACGATACAGTGGAACGTACTTTGTCACGAATGCCTTGCATCACTTCGATGCCCGCAGTGGCTACGAAACGGAATACACGATTTCCGGTCACGATCCAACGACACTGCTCCATTTGCTCAGTAGTGAGTCGAACGACGCTGCACGCACGGGTTTGCAGGTCGGCGTCGTCACTGAAGTAGACCCCAAACTGGCAAAGGCGAAGGTTCGCCTCCCGCATCTCGGCGATACAGCGGTCACCAATTGGGCACGAATCGCCGCAGTGGGCGCTGGGGCCAATCGTGGCATCCAATTTTTGCCGGAAGTGGGCGATGAGGTAATTATCGGGTTCGATCGGGGGGATGTGAACTTTCCGTTCATTCTCGGTGGCCTGTGGAACGGGACGGACACACCGCCCACACAAGTTGCACTCGAATCAACAAAGGTCGCGGCGCGTGTTATCCAATCGCGCACAGGCCACGTCATCACCTTCGAAGATAAGGAAGACGGCGGGGCAATTACAATCAAAGATAAGGCGGGGGGAACGATCACCCTGAGCGCGAAGGATAAATCCATCACCATCGAGTCGAAGAAGGATATTATCGTCAAAGCCACGGGTGACCTGACGATGTCCGGCATCAATCTCAGTATCCAAGGTACCAAGGGCGTGGACATCAAGGGGCCGCAAGTCAAGATCAATGGCGATGCGCAGGTGGAAATCAAGGGTGGTCTGGTCAAGATCAACTGATCGTGGACGCGACACTATGCAACGAGGAATGGCAAAGGGGGAAGATAATGGGAAAACCGGCAGCGAAACAAGGCGACCACATCGTCGGTGTGGACATCCATATTGTGATGATTCCCGCTCCACCGGCGCCGCCGGTGCCGACGCCCTTACCAAGCCCATTTACGGGAATCATCACCGGCGGTTGCATTGCATCTGTGAAGATCATGGGTATGCCAGCGGCGGTCGTCGGTAGCACTGCGGACAATATTCCCCCGCACATTCCCATCGGCGGGCCGTTTCAGAAGCAACCGACGAACAAGGGGAAAATCATGCTCGGTAGCGCGACCGTCCTGATCGGCGGCAAGATGGCCGCGCGCGCAGGCGATACGGCTATGACGTGCAATGATCCGGCGGACTTACCGAATGGAACCGTCGTCGCGGTGAGCACCGTGCTCATCGGCGGCTAGAAAGGACGAGCGTTGTGGGCGATATTGTCGGATCAGGCTGGGCATTCCCAATCGGGGTTAATCCGCGCGGACGGATCGCGCTCGCGCGGCAGGAGCGCGATGTCGAAGAGGCGATCTACATGATCCTGCTGACTCCCAAAGGACAGCGCGTCATGCGTCCCGAGTTCGGCTCCCGTCTCCACGACTTGATCTTCGCACCGAACAACGCAACGACGGCTGGTTTGGCGGCCTATTACGTCGAGGAAGCGCTCGGCATGTGGGAGCCGCGCATTCGCCTACAGAGCGTGATCGCCAATCCCGATCCGCTCAATCCGAACACGCTGCAAATCGAGATACACTACGAAATCAAGGCGACGCACGATAGCCGCGCGTTGGTCTTTCCATTTTATCGCATCCCCGGCGAAGCCGCCGAAGCATCTTAAGGACTGCAAAGCATGCCATTGCCAGTCGCCAAACTCGATGACCGCCGGTTTCAGGATATTGTTGATGAAGCGAAACTGCTTATTCCGCAATTCTGCCCGGAGTGGACCGATCACAAGGTCAGCGACCCCGGGGTCGCGATGATCGAACTGTTTGCGTGGATGACGGATATGCTGCTCTACCGGGTCAATCAGATTCCGGACAAAATGTACGTCCATTTTCTTGACCTGATCGGCCTTCAACTTGGCCCGCCACGCGCAGCGAATGTGGATGTTACCTTCTATCTTTCCGCCCCTCAACCCGGCGACATCACGATCCCCGCCGACACGGAAGTCGCGACGGTACGCACGGAAACCACCCCGGCAATCGTGTTCACGACGGAAAAGGCTGTGACCTTTCGCCCCCCCACTATTGTCGGCTTGTTTACCCGCGGTCGCTCGTCGGGCACCGGGGAAATGTGGGCCCAGCACGACATGCGGACGCTGGGACTGCCCGGTCAGCGGATCGCGATTTTCCCGCTCGAACCATCCCCCGGCGACGCTTTCTACATTGCGCTCGACAAGGACCTCAGCCACCACGTCCTCGCGCTTGTCGTCGCGTGCGAACTTGCCGGTGGTGCCGGCATTGATCCCGACCATCCGCCGTACGAATGGCAAGTCTGGCAGGGCGCGCAAGGTCTCTGGGCGCCCTGCGTGATCGAACACGACGGCACGGGCGGTTTCAACCGCTCGGGCGAGGTCATTTTGCGGGCACCCGCGATGGTTGAGGGCGAATTCCAACGATTGCGCGGGTATTGGTTGCGATGCCACCTTACCGACGCACAGGCGGGGCAAAATGCCTATCAAGTCTCGCCAGACATCGAACGCATCCGTGTCGAGGCACGCGGCGGCACGGTTGGTGCACGCCACGCGATCACGGTTCGCGACGAATATCTCGGCAAGAGCGATGGCACCCCGGGCCAAACATTCACGCTGCTCAATCGTCCGTTGCTCGCGCGTAATCCCGACGACGATTACCTGATCGTCGAAACCACCGAGGGCGAAGAGCAGGTATGGCACGAAGTCGTGGACTTCTCGGAATCGGGCCCAGGGGATCGGAGTTTCACGCTAGACAGCCTCGATGGCCTGCTCACATTCGGCCCGTCGCTCGTACAACCGGACGGGTCGGTGTATCGGTTTGGCGACGTGCCGCCCCGCGCGAGCGGCCTTCGCTTTCATCGCTATCAGTTTGGCGGCGGCACGATCGGCAATGTCCCGGCGCACACGCTTTCCGTTCTCAAATCGTCCATCCCGTATGTCGCGCGCGTCACCAACTGGGCGTCGGCGCTCGGCGGCCAGGATGGCGAGAGCATCGAGCACGCGAAGGTCCGCGCGCCACAGTTGCTGCGCGCCCGGACCCGCGCCGTAACCGCCGACGACTACGAATATCTCGCCTGCGAGGTACCCGCAATTGCGCGGGCATGCTGCATCGCTCCTGGTGCGCTGCCCGGTGGCCCGGACGATCCAAAGCCCGGTCAGGTCGTCGTCGTCGTCCTACCCGCCGCGTCGCACACCGACGGCCACATCGCGCCCGCCGCGCTCAACCTTTCCGCCGAGTCCCGTGCGGCGGTCGTTTCGCACCTGAACGAGCGCCGCATGCTCGGAACGGCACTCGACGTGCGCCAGCCGACCTACTTGTGGATTTCCGTGCAGACGACGCTGCACATCGCCGCTCGTAGTGAGCCGTCACTGATCCAGACCGTTCAGCGAACGGCGGAAGCGGCGCTGTATCACTTCCTCAATCCCTATCTGGGCGGCGTCACCGGCGACGGCTGGCCATTCGGGCGGGATTTGCATCCGTCGGAGATTTCCGCGCTGTTGCAGCGCGTCCCGTTCGTCGAATTTGTCGAGAGTGTGCGGATCGGCGTCAATGATACCGGCAGCGACACGAATTACCAGCCCGTCCCGGCACGCCTTACCGTCCCGAAATATGGCCTGGTCTGCTCCGGCACGCACACCGTCACGGTGCGCTAGACAATGACGATTGGAAGGGCGCTGTGACCGTCAGTTTCGGACATATCAATGTGCAACTCGGCAAAGAATTGCTCCAGGTCGTGCCGCTGAACACGCCGGTGATCACGATCGGTCGCGGGCCGGATAACAGCCTCACGCTCGCCCACCAACTCGTCTCGCGTCACCACGCGGAAATTCGCCTCGATGGCGCGCAACCGACCCTGATTGATCTCGGCAGTTCGAACGGTACCTTGTTGAAGGGCGTGCGACTGCTGCCGAATCAGCCGATGTTGCTCGCAATCGGCGATGCCTTTCAAATTGGCCCATTCTCGATGATTTACCAGGTTCCGGACCAGCGCTTCGACACCGAACACGCCTTGTTCGTCGAGTTGGACCAACCGGCGTATATGCTCGACGCCTCAGTCACCTCCCCTACACCGATCATGCCCCGTGCAAGTTATCGGCCAGTGTTCACGCGCGATCGTCCGAGTACATTCCTCCCTAATCTACCGATCATCTTCCAGGAGAACTCGTTCTTCGAGCGGTTCCTGATGATTTTCGAATCTATCTGGGAGCCATTGGAGCAGCGGCAGGACCACATCCACATGTATTTCGACCCGCGCACCTGCCCCCCGGAAATCCTCTCCTGGCTGGCGTCGTGGCTTGACTTGTCCGAAACGCAGCACTGGCCGGAAGGCCGGAAGCGGCGGTTTTTCGCCGAGGTCATTGACCTGTATCGTTGGCGGGGCACACGGTACGGCCTCGAACGGATCATCGAAGTGTGTACAGGATATGTTCCACGGATCACTGAATTGCCGAATACGCCGTTTGTGATTGATGTTTCCGTGACACTGCCGCCCGACCATGGCGCAGACCGGGCGCTGATCGAGCAACTGATTCTGACGCACAAGCCCGCGCACATCGGCTTTCACCTCACGGAGCGGACGTCATGACGGAACTGATCGGCGAAGTTATCGGCAGTTATCGGATCGAGGCCCTGCTTGGCACAGGTGGCATGGCAACCGTCTACCGTGGCACGCATGTCCTGCTCGGCAGGCCGGTCGCGATCAAGGTGCCGCACCCGCAGTACAGCGCCGCGCCGACATTCAATGACCGTTTCGCGCAGGAGGCGAAAGCGGTTGCCGGCCTTAGCCACCCCAACATCGTCAGCATCTTCGATTTCGGCAAGCGCGACGATGGCCTGCTCTATCTCGTGATGGAACTCATCACGTCCGGCTCGATTCGTCGGCTGCTCCAACTATGGGGCAGCAACCCGGACCAGCGCTCGCTCGACGTTGGCGTTGACTTGATGTGCCAAGCGGCCAGCGCACTCAGTTACGCGCATCAACATCGCATCGTTCACCGCGACATCAAGCCGGATAATATGCTGCTTCGCGCGCAGGAACCTGGCGGCTCGACTGAGCGCGGAGAGATGCTCAAGCTAACAGATTTCGGCCTCGCGCGTTTGGCGCAGGACGCATTTACGACGGCGAGCGGCCAGTTGCTCGGCACACCGACCTACATGTCACCCGAGCAATTCCAAGGGGCGGACCCCGATGAGCGGAGTGACATCTATTCTCTCGGTGTCGTGCTGTATGAAGTAGCCACAGGCTATCTACCGTTCGAAATCAAGACGCTCAGCGACGCTGCCTACAAACACACATCGGTCGAACCGCCGCTCCCTCTGATGGTCCGACCAGATTTGCCACCGCAGCTCGGTAACATCATTTTGCGCTGCCTCGACAAGCGCCCGCAAAATCGCTATGCCACTGCGGGTGAACTCCTCTCGGCGCTACAAACGGTGCTGCTCAATCTCCGTCCACTCAATGGTATGGCGTCCGGCACCTACGCCGCACCATATGTGGACGATCGCCGCGCCGCGTACGCTCAACCGGTCTATTCCGCACCGCCCGCACCGAGCGCGCCGACCGGTTGGATTGTGCCGCCCCAGCCGAGCAATCCTCCGGGCTGGAATGTCGCGCCACCCCAGCCGGGTGGCCCATCTGATTGGTATCCACCGCAACAACCGGGCATGTCGTCGTCGCAGCCAATCAGCATGGGGGCATCGCGGGCGCCGCGCTTGTCGGTACTCGATCGTACGGGTCAGGTCTACCAGGCAATTGATGTGACCGGGCGGGGACTAACAATCGGGAGCGGAAACGACAACGACGTCGTCCTGAACGGGGTCGAGATTTCGCCCCACCATATGCGGATGGATTGGGACGGGCAGCGCGTCACCGTCACCGATCTGGGATCCACCTATGGCACTGCATACCGCGATGTCCCGCTCGCCCCATTCGCGCCGCAGGTGTGGCAGATGGGTGACGCGATCAAGATCAGCGGATACTGGCTCCGCCTCGATCCGCCCGTACTCGAGACGATGGCCTTGCCAATGAATGGCGCCTCGAACGGCTTTGCGCCGACGGAAACGGAGTACTACGCGGAACCGACGCCGACGCCCGGTCGGATCCGTGTGGTGTTGACGGAAGGAAGTCAACTCTCGATCGTTCCGGGCCAGCGCGGAACGGTGAAAGGGACGATTGCCAATCTCGGCACGACCGTTGACCATTTCCGTCTGAGCATCGAAGGGATGCCGAAGGGGTGGCTCAGCGGCGCGGATCAGGAGTTGCAGCTCAACCCCGGGATGTCCGCCCCGATTGAACTGACCGTCCACACCGAGCACAGCCCTTCCTGGTTCGCGGGCGAGTATCCGGTGACAGTCCTCGCTCGGTCGCGCGAGCGCCCGCAAGAGACGGGAAGCGCGGACGCGCTGTTCACGATTCTCCCTTTCTCGGAGAGCGCCCTCAGCCTCGAACCGAGCCGGGTACGCAGCCGGTTCAACGCGTCATACAACCTGACGCTGCGAAACGACGGCAACATTGCCGGCCGCTACTCGCTCGTCGGGGAAGATGAAGAAAAGCAACTGAAATACCAGTTCATCCCCCAATCGGTTGATCTCGATCCTGGCACCTACACCTCGATTCGTCTCTCCGTCCGGGGGGCGCGCAACATCTTCGGGCGGCCAATCGCCCGCAATTTCACCGTCGGCGCGAGTTCATCCTCGGCGAATGCGACCTTGCCCGCGCGCGGCGAATGGTCGCAGCCCGCGATTTTGCCGCCGTGGACGCTCCTGCTCCCCGTCTTTCTGGTCGTCGGCCTGCTCCTGCTCTGGCAACTAAAGGCACCGGTGATTGATTCCGTCACCATCCAGCCCCAGCAGCCGATCGCGGGCCAGCCGGTGATCCTCACCTGGCACGTCAAGAATACGAGCCGCGTGGACATCCAGCCGCTCTTGAAGGGGCTCGACCCGAAGACTGGCAATCACGTCTTCCCGAAGGGCTTGCCGAACAACGCAGCGCTGACGCTCGTCGCGCATGGCACGTTTTTCAAGACAACCGAGAAGCAGATCGCGGTCAGCGTCACGGCGGCGACGCCCGTCCCGACCGTCGAACCCGTCGCGCCTGAGGTTTCGATCTGGGAAGTAACGCCACAGACGGTCAAACCGGGTGACTCCGTGACGATTAAATGGAAGACGACGAACGCGGAAAGCGTCGAACTGGCGTCGTCTACCGGCATGTCTGACACCGTCGAGGCCGAGGGGCAGCGGACGATCAAAGTGACTGAAGCGACGACCTTCAACTTGTCCGCGACCAATCACGGTAAAGTGACGAAACGCTCGCAGGCCGTAGCCCTCCAGGCGACGACACCTTCGGTCGGTGCGCCCGCCGGCTCGCGTGCCCCCGGTATTCCAATCCTCATCGCAACGCCCGCCGCTGCGCCGTCAGGGGCTGCGGGCTCACCGCGTCCCGCCGTCATCTCGACGCCGCCGGATCGAGTGGGAACCTTACCGCCGCATGGATAAAAGCGGAATCGCATGTGCGCGTACAGATCGGAGATATTGTTGGGAAGTATGTACTTGCAACCGCCATACGTATACAATCGCTAGCACGGTCATTGATGAGCAGTAGCACGCGCCGCAACCGAAGCATCGGCATCGTTGGGCGGTCATCCTCGCCTCGGGCGAGAAGGAGTGCACCGTGGCTTCCTTCGCTTCACCGCAGCGTCCGGCCCGGAAGCCTGCGGACCTGACCGCCGCTCCCTGGACGATCGAAATGTCATCCCCTGCTGCTGACCCTGACGCTCAGCCATCTCTCATGGAGCCCGTTACACGGGGGCAGAACAACGTTGCCACTCCCCGCCCGCTGGTCCCGATCCCGGTCTTCCGCCCCGATACGAAGCAGTCTGCGGCCCCGGCGCTGTCGCCCACAGCGGAAGGGACGCCGCATGCCGACGCGCCGGACCCGGCACGGGAAGGTGTCCGGGGCATGGCCCAGGGGCGGCGAGCGGTGAAGCAGGCCGGATCGCCCACAGCGGGAACACGGATGCATGCGGGTGGCGCGCTGCCGATCCAGCGGAAGAACACGACCGGTCTGCCCGATGCGCTCAAGGCGGGGGTGGAGGCGTTGTCGGGGATCATGCTGGACGACGTGCGGGTACGGTACAACTCGGCGAAAGCGGGGGAGATGGGCGCGCTGGCGTACGCGCACGGGACGGAGATCCACGTGGGGCCGGGGCAGGAGGAGCACCTGGCGCA
>JBBSFO010000002.1:0-27955 GCA_038238655.1 Thermomicrobiales bacterium
CGGGATTCTTCGTCGCCGATCCACGAAGTGCATTTGAATACGCGCTGGGCGCAACGACGCTCCCGAACGTTAACGAGATTGATCCAACAACGTTTTTACCATCGAGCCGCAGCGTCGCCGTGCGCAAGATTGCCTGGGAGCTCGTCGGCGGCTACCCCGAATGGGTGGATTACTGCGAGGATGTCGTCTTCGATCTCGCCTTGCGTGGCGCGCGACAGCGCATGCGGTTCGTGCCGGACGCCCTCGTGCGATTCCGTCCACGCGCGTCGCTCCGTGCGTTCTGGCATCAATATTTCCGCTATGCGCGCGGCGACGGCAAGGCGGGTCTGTGGCGGAAGCGACATGCGATCCGCTATCTGACGTACGGTAGTGTGCTCGGGCTTGTTTTTCTGGGCAAACGCGCCGCACTCGTCTGGCCACTGGCGGCGATGGCAGCGGGCTTGTACCTGCGTCAGCCGTACACGCGGCTTCTGCAGGCGCTCCCACAACTTTCGCCGCCACGACGCGTGCAAGCGATGGCGCTCGTTCCCCTGGTACGCGCTGTTGGTGACACCGCGAAAATGTGCGGCTACCCCGTCGGTTTGGTATGGCGGCTGCGTCAACATGGATTCGGCTGGACATGGCGCGACGCCGTAAACCGTGATGTCAATGGTCGTGACTAATCAGGTCCGACCGAGCAGTGCGAGCCGAAGATACTCGACGGCCCAGAGCGCCGCGCGCCGCCGGATGTCAGCAGGTAGCGTCCGGTAGCCGCGCGCTACGTCTGTGACGGCTCCCTGGTGATCCACGGCGCAGACAACCGACCCATAGTTCGGGCTGCCCTGCGTGACATTGACGGAGATACCCAGCCCGTATGACGCGTCGAAAAGTCGGCGCGCAGTTGAGGCGAGGGCGCGCGCATTATCCGCCGTTGCGGATTCACGCGTCGTATCGGAGGTCAAAAGCGATGATGATCCATCCTCCAGCGTGACGCCGCCCCGAAAAGGCGAATCGGCGGAAAGAAACGCGCCGAGCGCCGAGGTGACAACGCCGCCTGTCCCCTGCTCGCACACGGCGACGGTTTCGCGCCGCTGCGTGGCGAGCGACAAGACAGCCTCAGGCAGTCCGTCGTTGTCATACCCGTAGATAAAATCGCCGAGGATGCCTTCCGCCGCCCCAACAATGGGCTTCAGCAGTACGGCTGCGTCCTCGGTTGTCCGTGCCTTCGCCGTGATGCGGACGTGAACGCCGTCATCCTTTGCGTAGGTGGCAACGGTCGGATTCGTGCCATGCACCAAGTCGCCCAGCACTTCCTCAACCGATGACTCACCGATACCGATCGTGCGAATGTTTCGCGACAGCAACACCGTCTCGGGCAGATATGCACCGAGACGCGGTATCGCCTCCTGCTCCCACATCCGCTTCATTTCGCGCGGCACACCGGGCATCGCAACGATCATCTTCCCCTCACGCTGCACGAACCAGCCCGGCGCTGTACCAACCGGGTTCGGTAATGCCCGCGCGGAGGGAATCAGCCACGCTTGTTTGCGGTTCCGCTCCGGCATGTCGGCATTGCGATTGCGGAAGAAGGCGCGAATCATCTCAACCGTCGCCTCATCAACCTCGGGCGTTTCGCCAACCAACTCGGCAATCGCCTCGCGCGTCAGGTCATCCTCGGTCGGCCCGACGCCGCCGGTCGTGATGACCAGGTCCGACCGCTCCCAGCCGCGCCGGAGCGTATCAACGAGTCGGCCCCGATTATCGCCTACCTGCGATACATAAAAGAGATCAACGCCGAGATCGGCAAGCGATTGCGCGAGAAAGGTCGCGTTCGTGTCCGTGATCTGGCCGAGAAGAAGTTCCGTCCCAACGCTGACGATTTCCGCGCGCATCTGCTCCTCTTTTCCCCATTTCGTGACGACAATGCCAGTGCGCTGGTCGCCACATCAGTTGCGATTACCGCACGATTATGCCGCGCAGCCCCGAGAATCGCAACGCCGCACGGGCCGGAAAACCGGACGTTGCAACGAAACCCTTCCGTGCGTACACTTCACGGATACCGATGGCGACCGCATCTCCGCCGTGAGAAGCACGGGAGGAACGAATTCAATGGCGTTTGAAGATCATCGAGGACGACCGCGCATTGTCGTGACCGGCATGGGTGTGATTAGCCCGGTCGGCCAATCCACCGAGGACGCGTGGCGCGCGGTTCTCGCCGGGGAAAGCGGCGTCGGGCCGATTACCCTCTTTGATGCCTCGGGGCTTGACGTACGAATCGCGGCCGAAGTGAAGGACTTCGATGCGGATGGACGCCTCGGGCGCAAGGAAGCACGCCGCGCCGACCGCTTTTGCCAGTTTGCCATCGCTGCCGCGCTCGACGCAGTGGCCGATGCAGACCTAACCATGGCTGAGGAAGACAAAGACCGTGTCGGTGTGGTGGTTGGCAGCGGCATCGGCGGGATTGGGAGCCTCTCCGGAGCCGTCCAAACGCTGCTGGAGAAAGGCCCGCACCGTGTCAGCCCATTTTTGATCCCCATGCTCATCATTGATATGTCGAGCGGCCTGATTTCGATGCGGCTCGGCGCGACCGGGCCAAACCATTCGGTGGTTTCCGCGTGCACGACGGGGGCGCACGCCATCGGCGAGGCAGCCGAGATCATCCGCCGGGGCGACGCCGATGTAATGGTCGCGGGCGGGGCGGAAGCGTCCATTGTGCCGGTCGGCATCGTCGGTTTCCTGAACATGAAGGCCCTGACGACACGCAACGACGATCCGACGAAGGCGAGCCGACCATTTGATGCCGATCGGAGCGGCTTCGTCTGCGGCGAAGGTGCAGCGGTCGTCGTCCTCGAATCGGCCGCACATGCAGTCGCGCGCGGCGCGCGGATCCTTGGCGAACTCGTCGGCTACGGCAGCGCGGCGGATGCCTACGACATGGTCCACCCCGCGCCGGAAGGCCGGGGCCTCGCGCGTACGATGCAGTTGACGCTCAAAGACGCCAATCTCGCACCGTCGGACATCGGCTACATCAACGCACATGGCACGTCCACGCCGCTCAATGATGCGCACGAGACAATGGCAATCAAGCATGTCTTCGGTGAACAGCCGCCGCCCGTGAGCAGCACGAAGAGCATGACGGGCCATCTCCTCGGCGCTGCGGGATCGCTCGAAGCGGCGTTCTCGATTTGCGCGCTACGGGACAATACCCTCCCGCCAACGATCAATTACGACACACCTGATCCACAGTGCGACTTGGACTATGTGCCGAACACGAAACGATGCGTAGATATTACCTACGCAATGTCGAACAACTCGGGTTTCGGGGGACACAACACCGGCCTCATTTTCGGCCGGTTCGCTGAGTAGGGAGGACACGATATGGGGAAAGATGCGAAAAAGGGTAACCTGACGCTCGTCAAGGATGAGCCGACGGAAGCCGAGAACAGTGAATCGGCTGCGACGGAGAGCGACGAAATCGAGATCGAACCGGTCGCGCCGTGGTCCACATGGCTCGATGGCAATCGCCAAACGCTCAAAGCGCTGCATAGCGACATGCAGTTCCTCATTAAGGGTGTGCCGTCTGCGGGCTTGAACTGGCAGCCGGGCGCGAATACGAACTCGCTGTGGGCGCTTACGCTGCATACCCTGGGGACGACGCTGCACCTCCTTTCGACCGCCGCCGACATCGAACCACGGTGGCAGTCGTGGCAGCGCGCGACCGAGTTGTCTGCGTCGGGCGACGATCCCGGCTTGCTCCTCGCCGCGATCCGCAATATGGACGACTTTCTCGACAAGGTCTTCTCGGTGCTCGAAGAGGAGACACCGGGCACGGAGCGTGACTGGCTTGGCAAGCCGAAGCCGGTGAGCTACCTCGTCGCCCACGCCGTCGAGCACGCCGGTCGCCATGTCGGGCAAATGGAACTGACGCGGCAGTTAGGGGATCAGCGCTCCAAACGGAATCGGTAGGGGGACAATGGACGAGTCGTACACCGTCCCGGTCGGCACATTACCGTTGCTCGGCGGTATCCTCACGATGATGGATTTCGCACACCGGAACATGACACAGATGATCGCGGACCTGCCGAATGAGGCGCTCGTCTGGCAGCCCGCGAGCGATATGGGGTCCCTCTCAGGCATCGTTTGCCACACGATCTACTGCGAGACGTTTATGGTCCGCTGCGCGGCGGGCGAGGATGTCTCATACAGTGCGGATGAAAATGCCGCGACGTGGCAAACTGCGGAACGTCGGGAAGCGTTGATCGCCCGGATTGCCGAGGGCGACGCGACGATGAAGCGCATCCTGCCGACTATGACTGTCGCGGGGATGGGCGAACGCTTCCATGCCTGGGGCGAAGATTCCACCCAAAGCGGCGGCGACTTGATCGCCGAATCTGCGACCCATACGACGATGCATTGGGGCCATATGCAGATGACGCGGCAGCTCTGGGAACAGGCGCATCCAGCGTTTCACGGCTCTTACACACGGTGGTAGACACAAAAAGGGCGGCAGTCGTAACGACCACCGCCCTATTACATTGACGAAAAATCCTAGTCCAGATAGCCACGCAGTTTGCGGCTATACGACGGATGGCGGAGTTTCCGTAGCGCCTTCGCCTCGATCTGGCGGATGCGCTCGCGGGTAATCCCGAACTCCTTGCCGACCTCTTCCAGCGTGCGGAAACGTCCGTCTTCAAGGCCGAAGCGGAGAATGATGATCCGCCGTTCCCGCTCCGTGAGTTTATGCAGCGCTTCACCGATTTGCGACTTCAGCAACTGCTGTGAGGCGAGTTCGAGCGGCGCGGGCGTCGAATCGTCCTCGATGAAATCGCCGAGAAAGGCATCGCCATCCTGCCCGACCGGCGCTTCGAGCGACACGGGGTGGCGCGAGACTTCAAGCACTTGGCGAACCTTGTCTTCCGGCAAATCCATCGCGCTGGCGATTTCCTCGTGCGTCGGCTCGCGCTCATAGATCTGCTGCAAGCGGTGGCTCATCTTCTTGACTCGGTTGATCGTCTCGCCGACATGCACCGGTAAGCGGATCGTGCGGCTTTGATCGGAAATCGCGCGGGTGATCGCCTGGCGAATCCACCACGTCGCATAGGTGCTGAACTTGTAGCCGCGTGTATAGTCGAACTTATCGGTCGCCTTCATCAGGCCGATATTCCCCTCCTGGATCAAATCAAGGAAGGAAAGACCACGCCCGACATATTTTTTCGCGACACTAACAACGAGGCGGAGGTTCGCGCGGATCAAATGCTCGCGCGCGTCCTCACCGTCTTTACGATCGTACTCGAACTCTTCACGATCTTCCGGCGAAAGCGTCAGGTCGGTCGCAAGCCGCTCCTCGGCGGCGAGTCCGCGCTCCATCCGCTTTGCCAGCCACACCTCTTCCTGCATCGTCAGCAGGTCCGTCTCGCCGATTTCCTGCAAGTAGAGGCGCACGGAATCGGCCGCGATTTGCGCCGCCTGCTGGCTATCGAGACGCTCATCGTCCACGCGCTCGCTTCGCGATTTCGCGCGCGGCGGCGGAGCAGGCCGAACAATCGGCTCTTGCTCGACAATATCAATTCCTTGTTCGAGCAAGGTAGCGAACAACTCTTCCATACTATCGAGATCGTTCTCGAAATTTGGGTATGCGGCAATGATCTCGTCCTGGAGGAGATACCCCTTTTGCTTACCCTTTTCGAGGAGCGTGACTGACATAAACGTTTCACCGCCCGTGACACGATTGGAATGGGCGAAGCGCTGTGCCCGTTCCGTCGAATGATCCTGCGCCTTTTCTTGTCTGTGTACCCGTCGTGCGTTCGATTAGGCGGCCTACCGCCCACATGATTCCTCGTATTCGGTAGTACGTTTCACGCCACCGAACATACGCATGTACTCTTGAAGAATACCACCTTCAGAGGAATATGTCGAGCATTTCCGGCGATGCCGGTTGCGTCTCAACGCCAATTGCTTGACGCTGGAGTTTGGCCACATAGGAAGAGATAAAGTGGTGAGCCGCACAGGACTTGAACCTGTAACCCGCTGATTAAGAGTCAGCTGCTCTGCCAATTGAGCTAGCGGCCCACATGTGCGTTGGTTTGGCGGAAGCGACGGGATTCGAACCCGCGATCTCTGCCTTGACAGGGCAGCGCTTTAAGCCACTAAGCTACGCCTCCGCAACGCTGCATTACCTTACGGCACGAACGCGCCGCTGTCAAGACGTTCCTGTGCGCTCGTTACTCGCCGTTTGTGTCACGATAGCGTCTTGCGGGAGTAGTACATCCGTGCGATACTTGGGGTGTCCGTTCATGTAGGGGGGCGAAGGCTAGATGTCTGTTTCCATCAATACAACCACCCTCGGCGGGCAACTCGCCGACGCGTTGGCGGCGCTCCGCGATGGCGGCCTCCCCTTTGTCGCCACGCCCGCTGCGGTGCGACTCGAACACGATCTCGTCCCGTTCAGTGGCGACGATGCGCGCGAGCGTGGTAGCCCGAGCATCACCCACCACGAGGGGCCGTCGCTCTCGATCATGCCGGTGCCGAGCAGTCGGCCGGCCGAACCCGCGTGGCGCGTCCGCTATTTCCTCGATGGCGTGCAGCGCACGCTTCCCATCGGCTGGTGCGGTATGAACGCCCTGGCGCTTGTCGTCGTGGTCGCGGGGGTGATCGAGCGGCGACCGCAGGATGGCGTGTTTCGCGCCGTGCCCGGCATGACCCGCGTCGCCAGTACGGTGATCATCGCGTCCGCCACCGATGACGCGCACTCCGACGAGCTGTTCGCGGCGTTTCGCGACACCGGGCTGGACGTGCAGACCGCCGATAACCCGATGACCGGCCCGTCGCATGATGGCGATTTCATCGCCTTGCAATCGCGCATCCGGCCCGTCGTGAGCGCGGTGCGCGAGATGTGCGAGTACACCGCCCTCCAGGCTTGGGTCGAGCGGACGGATGGCAGCGAGGGATGGTTGGTGATGGACGGTTCGTTGGCCCGCGCGGATATCGGCTTCGCGGTCGGGCTGATAAAGCGGCACAGCCGCTTCGACCTCACGAACACCGAAATGACCGATTTGCTGCGCATGCCTGTCGGCCACCGGACGAGCGCCTTCCAGCGCGACGTGTCCGGCGGCATGCGCCCGTTGACGTGGTACCTACGCCTCCACGAGGCGACCGGCGCGGACCCGTTATTCGGCCTCGCGCGCATCGAAGCGCCCTCACAAACCGCCGTGCCCGATCATCTCGATCTGCTCTCGCACCTGATTTTCGCCGAGCGGACACCGCGCGCGACCAATGACGATCGCTGGCCGACCCTGCTCTACCCGATCCACATCGCCGAACGCATCTTAAAAGTGAAACTCGAGCGCGCGCTCCTCGGCGTCCCCGCCGCGTTTCGCCGCCATTTGCGGGAGGTCGCCTGATGGATGCACCGTCGCTCGTCACGCATTTCGACGCGCTGATTGATACGCAGACCGGGCCAATCGGTCGCGTCGTCACCAGCGAGAAGAAACCCGCCGCCGCACACGAGTTTTCCTTCTGGGCGGCAGACGCGCCCGCCGCCGCGCTCGCGCTCGATATCGGGCATATTGTCGTCGCCTTCAGCGAAGAGGCGGCGGTGATCGGCATTCTTGATGAGCCGCAGCGCTACAGCGACCTCGGCACCTTTCTCGACGATTACTTCGATTACCAGGGTGAGGACGACATCGGTGCGGCCCTCGCTTCGACCCGCCCGGAAATCCTCGTCTTCACCTGCCGCGTCCTCGCCTCGCGCCATCTGCGCGACGATGTCCGCTCGCGTCGCCCACCGCGCAGCGGCCCGGTCTATTACGCGACGCCCGACGCGATCCGCCTCGCGCTCGGCAAGGAGGGGTATAGCGGCACGGCGATCCCGGTGCTGCTGCACCGCAACGGCAACGCCGCGCGCGATGCGGAGGGCAACGAAATCTTCGAGGAGATGGCGGGTGGCGAAAGCCGCCTCGTCTTTCAGCACACGCCCGTTGATGTAGACAGCGATTACCTGCTCGGCCCCGAGGCGGGCCATGCGAACTGGACGGGCCAGTCCGGTCTCGCGACCAAGACGAGCCACGCGCTCTTCGTCATCAGCAGCGTCTTTCAGAAGTCGCCGCAATCCGTCGCCGCGCTGATGTTCAATGTCAAAGGCCCCGACCTCCTCTGGCTCGACAAGGCGGCCTATGTCCCCTCTGAGGAAGCGGAGGCGTTGGTTGCGCGGGGCGTCAAGATGCCGACACCGCTCGACCGCCTGATGTATGAGAAGATGGCGATGTCGCCCGCACCTTTCGCCGATCTCCGCATCTTCGCGCCCTACAAACCGGGCGGTGAACCGCACAACGAGCATGGCGACCAGATCAACCTCGACGGCGCGTTCGATCACGTCGCGCTCAACACCCTTCGCACCGCCCGACACGAGACCGACTGCGTCTACCCGATCCTCTGGACCCTCCAGGAAGTACTGCGCTACCCGCATCGCGTCTTCGAGGGCGCCGATCTGGACGACAAGTTGTTCGGTTTCCTTTCCGAACTCAAGGAGCAGCGCGTCCAAACGATGAAGGGCTTCGAGGCGAAGATGCGCGAAATCATGGACTACCTGAACACCGAGGACGAGGAGACCGGCAAGAAGCCGCAGGCATGGAACGACCATCACCGCTTCACGATTCTCAAAGCGAAGAATCGCATCATGAACCTGACGCAGAAGTGCGGCGGATTGCTCGCGCGCAACCTCGTCAACTACGGCGATTTACCGCACTGCGACGGCACATTCGCCAATCGCGAGTTGCGCGTCATTGACATTGCGAACTGCAACACCACCGTGCAGGAACTGCTCGTCAGTGCGACAATACAACGGGTCTGGGAGCGCGCCGAACGTGGCGAACTGGGCGTGGAGAAGGTTATCATCTTCGTGGACGAATTGAACAAGTACGCGCCCGGTGGCGGTCGCGGCGGCTTGCGCGATACGCTTGTGGACATCGCCGCGCGCGGTCGGCACCTCAATGTCGTCTTATTCGGCGCTGAGCAATTCCGCTCGAAAGTAGATGACGAAGTGGTCGGCAACGCCGCAACCTCGTTCTACGGCCGGATCGGCGACGAAGAGATCATCAGCCCCTCGTACCGCGCGCTCACCGAATCCACGCGAGCGGAACTGCTGCGCGTGCCGAAGGGGACGCTGCTGATGCGCCACGCACACATCCCAGTGCCCGTCTTCGGCGTTTTCCCGCGCCCGCCCTCCCTCGCCGGGAATGACGCGCAGAAGGTCTACGGCGCGTCCGTGCAGTTCGGCCCGGAAGAATCCATCTATCGGGTGCTGCGCGACATGTCCCAGCGTGTCAACGTAACCGAGCCGACGTTGGCGCAGGTAAAAACCGTGCTCGCCGGGCACGATCTGACGACCGCGCAGTGCGACAAAGTGATCGAGATTGTGCGCACCTCCTATCGGCACGGTTCCCGCTCGACGCCCTGGCAGTATTTCTGTAGCACGATCACGAAGAATGGCATTTGAAAGATAGGCGAACGATTACATGACCGACGCACCGCTGCGCATTGCCCATCTGGCCGACACACATCTTGGTTTCAGCGCCCTGACGCGCCTCTGCCCCTCAACGGGCCGCAATCAGCGCGCCGTAGACATCGAGCACGCCTTCGAGACGGCGATAACTTCGATCATCGCGGCGGGCGATATTGATCTCGTCCTCCATGCGGGCGATGTGTTCCATCACAGCCGACCGCCGATGCAAACGCTGATCTTTTTCGTCCAGCAAATGCGCCGCCTGGAAGCCGCCGGTATCCCGACCATCGTCATCGGCGGCAACCACGACACGCCACGATTGCGCAATGCTGGCAGTGTCCTCGATCTCTGCGCCGTCGCCCTCCGCAACGTTCAGTTCGCCACCGGCTACGATTGGGAGCGGTTTCCGCTCGTCCTCAATGGTCGCAAGGTCGTCGTCACCGCTGTGCCGCACGGCGCGTTCACGAATGAGCAGCCCCCGAACGCGATGCTAACAGACGAAAGCGCGATCAATCTGCTCGTCGCGCACGGTTCATTCGATCTCGCCGTCCTGCACGACAACCGGGGTGGCGCAGACGAGATCGAGGACGCGCTGCTCGATCCGCGCTACGATTACATTGCGCTCGGCCACTGGCACCTCCACGAGCGCAAGCGCACCAACGTTTTCTATAGCGGCAGCACCGAGCGCATCGGCCTGTCCGACCTCGCAACGAAACCCGGCTATGTCCGCGTCGCCCTCGGCGTCAGTGATGGGCCAAAGGTCGAGCATGTGTCGCTCCCCGCACGCGATCACCTCACGCTGCCGATCGTCCACGGCGAGGAGTTGAGCGCGGAGGCGATTGTCGCCCAGGTCGTGCGCCAACTCGAACGGGAAAAGGCATCGCGGCGGGCCGAGGCGATGGTGCTGTGCGGCGTCCGCGATACCGCCCTCGGCGTGGATCGCGAAGTCGTGCGGGTGCTGCGCGGCCTCGATATTGTCAAAGAATGCTGGGCGTTCGTACCGGATGTCCGCGCCGTTCGTGCGCCCGGCGCGCTGATGGAAGAAGCGAGTCCAATCGGGCAGCTGCTCGACGAGTTCAGCGAATTTGTTGCCGCCCGCGCCGCCAATGGCGTGTACGAGCCGGGCTTCGCGGCGACCTTCCGCGCAACGGGCCGCACACTGCTCGAAGAGGCGCTGCGCGTCGGCGACGAGGCGCACCCTGTCATCGTTGCCCCCGAACCCGTCGCGGCAGGCGATGCGGCATGATTCTCCAGCGGCTGAAGATCGAGAACTTCAAGCGCCTGCGAGAGGTGAACATCGAGTTCCCTTCGATCGGCATCATCGGCGTCGTCGGTACGAATGGCGCGGGCAAGAGCACGCTCTTCGAGGCCATGCTCTGGGCGCTGTTCCGGCCGAATGCGATTGGCGTGGACAACCGCGATGTCGTGCCCCGCCGGAGCGCCGGGCTGACCACGAAGGTCGAATTGACGGTCGAAACGGGCGATAACGTCTACACAATTGCGCGCAGTCTCCGCATCACGTCCGGGGGTAGCCAGCGCGTCGAGGCGAATGTCTTCCGGGGCGATGATCCCGATCCCGTTGTCACGGGTGCGAATCCCGTCTCGGATTACATCCGCACGACGCTGCTGCGGATGACGCCGCAGTCGTTTACGACGACCTTTTTCACGCGGCAGAAGGAACTCGCCTTTTTCGCGGATGTGGGCGATACCGAGCGTCGCAAGGAGATGCAGCGCCTGCTCGACCTCGACGCCATCGAGCGGGCGCAAAGCAAACTCCGTGAGGAGCGGACGCGCGAGCGGCACACGCTCGCCGCGCGGTCGGGCCAACTCGCCGACGAGACGGGTGCGCAGGACCTCGATCAAGAATTGTCGGTCGCCCGCACCGCCGAAGACGCGGCAACAGCCACGGTCGCACGACTCAAAACAGAGTTCGATACGTGCAGCGAGCGGTATGAAGCGGTCGCTGCAAGCCTTGATGCGATGCGCGCCGTGCAGCGGCAGTTCGACGCGTTATCTGCCGAACGGCAGGCGGGGGCAACGACGAAGAGCGCTGCGGAAGCCACCCGCGACGATGCGACGCGCCGCATCGCGGCGCTGGATGCACGCGCAGCGCGCGCGGCGGAGATCTCGCCCCTGCTGGCATCGGCAGATGAGACTGATCGGGCGCTCGCGGCTGCCGAGATCGCGGCGGCGCACGCACAACGTGTCGCGGAGAGCGCCCGCGATCTGCGCGAGTCCGAGAACCAGGCCGCGCAGTTGAGTGCAAACGCCGACGCGATGATCGCCGACCTCGATGCACTGCGCGATTTGCTCTTCGATTGGGAGACGCTCGACGCGGAACCGCCCGGTGCCGGGCGGGCGCGGATGGTCGCCGCCAAGCTGACCGCCGCCGCCCCCCTCGCCATCGAGCGCGTCAAGGAGCGGGATCAACTGCGCGTCCTGATGCGCGTCGCCGAGGACGCTACCCGCGCCGCCGACGACACGAAGACGCGGGCGAACAAGCGCGCCGAACTCGATGCCCGCTTAGCCGTCGTCGTCGCCGGTGGCGATCCCGCGCCGCGCGTCGCTGAACTGGAGCGGCAAGAGCGCGGGCTAACCGAAGAAGTCACCCGGCTGGAAACTGAACTCGTCGCGTTGCGCGCCGAACACGGCAAGTACGCGACGCTCCTGAAACGCTGGGAAGCGGCGGACCCGGACGCCGATTGCCCGACCTGCGGCCGTCCATTTACCGAGGATGACGCGGACACGATGTTTGCGTCGCTCCATCGTTCGATGGATACCTGTGCCGTGCAAGGAAAAGCAGCCGGTGTGCGTCTCGAAGAAACGCGCAGCAACGGGCGCGCTGTGAATGGCACGCTCCAAGCGGAGCGAGAGCGTCTGCGGCAGGCGGAGACATTCATCGCGCAGCGCGAGCGCGCGATGGCCGAGGAGCGGGACGCGGCGGAACGTGCCACGCGCGCCGAGGAGCGGCTGAAAATGGCGCTCCCCGCCGCCGGGCGACGAAAGCCGCCGACGGAGCAGGATGTCACCGGTCTCGAAGCCGAACTGTCATTGCTTGAACGGGCCGCGAATTCCGTTGGGGCCGCGAACCGCCTCGCCCTTGACCTGGAGAAGATCGTCGCGCACATCGCTATCCAACGCGACGCACTCATTGCCCTTGGCCCGGCAACGTACGATGCGGCGCAGCACGAGGAGCTGCGGCAGGAACGGATGCGCGTCGTTGCGTTGACGACCGAGGCGTCGCGCATTGCGGAAGAAGTGCTCGCCCTCCCCGCCGAGGAAGCGCGACAGGCGGACGCACGCGCCGCGATCGCGGCGTGCGACGACACGATCGCTCGGACGACGAGCGAGCAGGCCGCGCTCAGTTTCAACCCGGACGCGGTCACGCACGCCGAGGCGGAGGCGATAGCGGCGGCGGAGATCGCCAATCAGGTGCAAGGCGCGCTGTCGGATGCGCGCGTTGCCGTCGCAAACGCGCAGCATGCGGTGCAGCGCGTCGAAGCCGAGCAAACACGGTTATCGGTCCTGCGGGCCGACGTGGAGCGCCTCGGGGCTTCCGTTGCGCGCTATAACCTGATGGACGACGGATTTACCGACTTCTCTGTCGCCCTCGCTGCGCGCATTCAGCCCAAACTTGGCGAATACGCGAGCGACTTGATCGAGCGGATGTCGAATGGCCGCTACAACCGCCTCGCCTTCGACACGAACTACACGCCCGCGCTTTACGACGGCGATCTGGAGAAGTTCCCAGTGGAAAAGTTTTCTGGAGGCGAGCGCGATATTGCCGCGCTGGCGGCGCGTATCGCCCTGTCCCAGTTGCTCGCTGCGCGCGGAGGCCACGAAATCGGCTTCATGGTGCTCGATGAGGTCTTCGGCTCGCTCGACGCCGAGCGGCGGACGCTCGTGCTCGAAGCGCTCGCGGCGATGGGCGATATCGTGCCCCAACTCTTTATCATCAGCCATGTGGACGATGTGCGCATGTCGCCGCTGATGAACGAAGTCTGGACAGTCGCGGCGCAGCCGGACGGGACGAGTGCCGTCCTCCGCCGCGATGCCGCCGACCTTTTGCTCGGCGCATCTGCGTTCGCGGCGATGTAGTGTCGGGACTGCCCACCGTATTACGCTGTTTGGGAGAAAGGAACGCCGGTGGCAATCTCGAAGTACATCGCGGCGGACGCGACCTATGCGCCGGATCAATATTACAAGTACGCCGAATTAACCCAACTGCTACTCGATTGGCAGGAGCGATACCCGGACTTCATGAGCGTCGAAAGCATCGGCAAGACCTACGAGGGCCGCGACATCTGGGGCGTGACTCTGACGAACGCGAAGACCAGCCCGGCGGAAGAGAAGCCCGCGTACCATATTGACGCCAACATCCATGCGGGCGAAATCATCGGTTCGAGCGTCGTCCTCTACACGGTGCACTGGCTGCTGACGAACTATGGGACGAACGACCGCGCAACCTGGCTACTCGACCAGACGACCTTCTACTGCGTGCCGCGCATTTCCGTAGATGGCGCGGAACTCTACCTGACGACACCCGTCACGCTACGCTCGTCCGTGCGACCGACCCCGGATGAGGACGAGCGAGATGGCCTGAAGCGCAAAGACCTGAACGGCGACGGCTGGATCACGATGATGCGGGTGCCCGACAGCGCAGGGACGTGGAAGAAATCGGCGGAGGACGACCGGCTGATGGTCAAACGCGCGCCGGACGAGATCGCGGGTGAATTCTATCGCGTCTACCCCGAGGGCGAACTGACGACCCCGCCCGACGGCGCGGGCGTCACCGTCTTGCGCCCGCCGTACGGCCTTGATGTCAACCGGAACTTCCCAGCGAACTGGTTGCCGGATTCGACGCAGAGCGGCGCAGGACCATACCCGCTCTCCGAACCCGAGACGCGCGCCCTCGCCGAATGGATGCTCGCGCACCCAAATATCTGCGGCTCACAGCACTACCACACCTGGTCCGGCGTCATTCTCCGCCCTTCGTCCGTCCGCCCCGACGACCAACTGCCGCGCGCCGACGTGCAGAACTACCTCGCGTTTGGCGCGATGGGTACAGCGGAAACAGGCTACCCGTGTGTTTCTGTCTATCACGGCTTCATGTACCCCGAAGCCCGCACGTACGGCGGCATAAAGGGGGTGCATCTCGACTGGGTGTATGACCACCTCGGCATCTATGCCTTCTCGACGGAACTCTGGAATATCGCGATCAAGGCGGGCGTCGAGATCAAGGACTTCATCGAAGACATGCGCAGTCGCAGCGAAGAAGACGACCTGAAAGTGCTCCGTTGGGCGGACGAACATATGCCGAACGAGGGATTTATCCCCTGGACGCCGTTCGAGCATCCGCAACTCGGCGCAGTCGAAATTGGCGGCTGGAATTTCAAGTTCACGCATCAGAACCCGCCCGGCCCCTACGCGGAAGAGATCTGCCACAGCAATGCGATGTTCACCCTGCGGTGCGCGATGGCCGCGCCACGCCTTCGTATCACACAGATCACAGCGGAAACAATCGGCGATGGGGTGTTCAAGGTGCGCGCCATCATCGAGAACAGCGGCTTTTTGCCGACCTGGGTGACGGAGCAAGCGCGCACAATGAGCAAGGCAAAGCCCATCACCGCCGAACTCTGGGGTGAGGGCGTCGCGGTCATAACCGGCAAGGCGAAACAAACCGTCGGGGATCTTCTCGGCCGCAGCGACCAATACGAAGCCTTCTCATATTTCCCGAACTACGGCAACGAAGCGCGCAAGGCAGTCGAGTGGGTCGTGACTGGAACGGCGGGTGCCGAAATCACCGTGGAGGCCGTATCCCGCAATGCCGGCACGGCGCGGGCGGTAGTCACGCTTGGGGAGAAAGAAACGGAGGAAAATCGGTGAACGTGCGCCACCGACTGAGAAAAATGGCAAGAAAAAGAGAGGGCCAAAATACCGGTCGTTATAGGCCGCCTCGGTGCCGGTGCTGCGCCTCCGATGCCAAAAACCCTTGAGGGTGGTGCGCTTCGCCGCTACAAGCCCGCGCATCCTGCGTGCATCGGATCGTTTCACTGGCTGCGCGCCACCGGCAGCAGTACTGCGTAGGCGCGACCCCGGGGGCGTCACTCGTAGTGGGGCCGACGGGCTACCTCTCTGTGCATGCAGTGTATCTATCGTGGCACATTCTGTCAACATCGTGAAGGAACGCACGAACCGTGCATCCATTGCGCCCACCGCTACCGCGACGTACAATCATGGCGGCGACTTTTGCCTTGCGCCCCTGTAGCTCAGTGGACAGAGCGAGGGCCTTCTAATCCCTAGGTCGCAGGTTCGAGCCCTGCCAGGGGCGCCATTTCTCCGCAAGAGCCGGGAGCAACCACATGGCCGCAAAGACGCTGTACGCGCGCGACATCGAAGCGAATATGAATGTGGACACGACCTTCCTTGTCCGCAGCGCCGAGCGCAAGATGACCAAGCCAAACAAGTTTGGCGATTCCAAGCCGTTTCTGTCGCTCGAACTCGCGGACCGCACGGGGGTTGTGCCGGGGCGCGTCTGGTCGGAGAATTTGCCCTTTGTCGAGACGATCCTCGTGCGAGACGCTGTCGTGCAAGTGATCGGGACGACACAGGCATACGGAAACGAAATCTCGCTCATCATCTCCGACGCGACCGCGATCGAGGGCGCGGACCTGACGGAATACGTTCCATCGTCTCCGCGCGATCACCAGCAGATGATTCAGGAGTACGCGGGGCTGGCCGAAACGGTTGCCAATCGCGAGTTGCACAACCTCCTCGCCGTCTTCATGGCCTCCGCGTTTTTCGAGGAGTTTGCGCGTGCCCCTGCCGCGCACGTCGAGGCGTACGCGTATCTCGGGGGCTTATTGGAGCACTCGCTGAATGTCGCGCAACTCGCCCTCGCCATCGCCACGACGCGTACGGATGTGGACGCCGATTTGTTGCTCACTGCGGCTCTGCTCCACGATATCGGCAAGGTAGACGCCTTCGAGCCGCTCACCTTCGCGCAATCCATCGAGGGGCAACTGCTCGATTCGTCCACCCTTTCGCTGATCCGCCTCGACCGCCTTGTAGACGAAGCGGGCGGGCTGGCCGATGAACCACGGCGACGACTCTATCATGCCGTTGCGACGCACGAGCAGCGGGGATTCAACGGCGCGCAACCGCAAACCGCCGAAGCGGTCGTCTTGCAATCGTGCAACCAACTCGACATGACGCTCACGGCGGCGGCCAAATCCAGCGCCGGTGAGGGGCCGTGGTCGGACACTGTCCGCTCCCTAAGGCGGCGGTTTTATCGCGGCACAGCGGAGCCGGAAGTCGCGCCGCCGCGTCCGTCCGTCGCAACGCCCGCAGCCGCCGAAACGCCGCGCTCGATCTGGGACGAACCGGCAGCGGACGACCTCGACGCCGAAATTCCCTTTTAGCGATGCCAACGATTATGCTGCGACACTTCGCAATCATTCGCGAAACGGTCGGCATGGAGAGCGAGACTCGCATCGTGCCCGACGGCACGACCGCTGCCAACGTCGCGGCGGCATTGAGCGCCGAGTACCCGCGCATCGCCGGTTTGCTCCGCACGTCACCGGTCATGGTGAATGCGGCCTATGCCGACATGGACAAGCCGTTGGCAGATGGCGACGAGGTCGCGTTTATCCCCCCCGTTGCGGGCGGAAATGATTCAGAAGGGCGCTACGCTGTTGTCGAGTCACCGCTGATCGCCGATGCAGTCGCCGCCCTTGTCGCGGCGCCGGAGGCGGGCGCGATTGTGACCTTCGTTGGTACCGTCCGCAATCACGCGCGCGGGCGCTTCGTCCTGTGGCTCGATTACGAGGCGTACGCCGCCGGGTGCTTGCCGGTATTCGCCCAGATCGCGGCAGAAATGCAGGAGCAGTGGGGCGTGCGCAGTGTGGCAATTCATCACCGCGTCGGCCACCTCGCTGTTGGGGACGCGAGCGTCGTGATCGCCGTGTCGTCGGCGCATCGGCACGATGCTTTCGCAGCGAGCGAATACGCGATTGACCGCCTCAAGGAACGCGCGCCCATCTGGAAAAAAGAGGCGTATGCAGACGGCGAAGTCTGGATCGGCGCGGAATCGGCATATCAAGCGCTACCCGACCGGCGCACGCATTGACACAACGCTGTTTTTGGCAGTACAAACACCTGAACATTCGGTGACCTGCGGATGCTCGCAGCGAGGCGAGACAGCGTTGCACGGACGGTACAGTGACAACAACGGTACGAAGCGTAGGGTATGGAGAGACGCCGTAGGCGACGCGGCATGATGCGACGGCAAAGTTCTGGAGGACAGGCGTGAACGAAGCGGTAGGGAACGGGACCTCACCGGATCGTGAGTATCATCTCTGGGTGGGGGCACGGACCGATACCGGGCGGGTTCGCGCGAATAATCAGGATGCGATCGGCACCTGGCAGGACTTGCCGCAGACGATCCCGTTTGCCGAGAGCGGCTACTTGTTTGCGGTCGCGGACGGTGTCGGCGGCAACGAGCAGGGTGAGGTCGCCAGCGCACTCGCCATCGAGACATTGTTTCACACCTACTACGGCGGCGACACGACCGATATTCCTGTGGCAATCAAACGTGCCGTTCGGCTTGCAAACGAAGCGGTTCATGAGCGCGGTCTTGGTCAGAGCGATGACCGCGCGATGGGCACGACGCTCGTCGCGGGCGTGATACGCGGCGGGACGCTCGTTGTCGGCAATGTCGGGGATAGCCGCGCGTATCTTGCACGGGGCCGAACACAGATGAAGCCGATCTCGAATGACCATTCCCTCGTTGCCGAAGCAGTCCGCGCCGGGCAAATGACACCGGAGCAGGCGAAGAACAGCCGCCAGCGCAATGTCATCACCCGCGCGCTCGGCCAACGACAGAAGGTAGATGTCGACATTTTCGAAGTGGACCTGATGGCGGACGATATCGTCCTGCTTTGTTCCGATGGCGTGCATGGCATCATCGAGGACGCTGAGATGAAGCAGGTCGTCCAGTCATTGCCACCCGATCAGGCGGCCAACGAACTAATTGATCTCGCCAATAACCGGAATGCGTCGGACAATGTCTCTGTCGTCATCGTCAAAGCAACGCGCGAGTCGGCCCCGGTTTCGGCACCCGGCCCACCGCCGATGGTACTTTCAGATGCGACGACCGAGCGCATCCCTGCGGTGCCAACCAAGGGTGGCCTTCCGATTGCCGCGCTGATCGGCATCATCGTCGCCGTAGTGGCGGTCATCGTGCTGATCGTGCTTGTTTTCCTGTTCCGTTAGGAGGGATGCGTGCTGCTCTCAGACCGTCGCATCCGACAGGCGATGGACGTCGGTGACATCGTGATCGAGCCGTTCGAGCCACGCCAACTCGGCACGAACTCCTACGATGTGCGGCTCGGGGAATTCTATTTCGAGCCGAACCGCAACATGCAAACGGTCAGTTTCCTTTCCGAAGAGCAAACAAAGAAGTTCTGGGGCGAGCCGATCCGAGCAAACGGCGTGATTTCCGTGCGGCCGGGCGATACCATCCTCGCGCACACGCGCGAGGTCGTCGGCGGTCGCAATGGCTTCACGACCTCGATGCGCGCTCGCTCAAGCATTGGTCGCTCGTGCATGAGTGTATGCAAATGCGCGGGCGTCGGCGATGTCGGCTATATTGCGCGCTGGACAATGGAAATCACTAACCACTCGCACGCGACGATTGAGTTGCCCGTCGGCCTGCGCGTAGCGCAAATCCTCTTTTATGAGGTCGGCGAGACCGATAAGCACTATGCAGGCAAATATGGGCAGAGCGATGAATGGTCGCCATATGAAATGCTGCCGCGCCTGTACAACGATTGGGATATGCAAGACGCCGGGCCAACGCAGGGCGAATAGGAGGCATTTATGATCGCCGGTGTCCGTGGCGTGGTCGTCGGCGTGCTTCCCGATGGTATCTTCCTCGAAGTCGGCCCAATCACTCTCCAGATCTCCGTTTCGCACACCACACTCGGCGCGCTCCCGCGCGACGGCACGCAAATACGCCTCGTGACGCATCTGTACCTGCGTGAAGATCAGATGGCGCTCTATGGCTTCACATCGGAAACGGAACTCGGGTTATTCCGCTTGCTCCTCGGCGTCACGGGCGTTGGGCCCAAGGTTGCGCTCAACGTCTGCGGTGCGGGTGAACCGGACATCGTGCTGCAAACGATCGCCGCAGGGGACATTGATGCCCTCGCGCGCATCCCTGGAATCGGCAAGAAGACCGCCGCCCGCCTCGTCCTCGAATTGCGCGGGAAGCTGGATGCGCTGGTCGGCGGCGCGCTGCCGATGAGCGGCGGCCCTTCATCGCAACAGC
Organism: Thermomicrobiales bacterium; assembly: GCA_038238655.1. Taxonomy (GTDB): domain Bacteria; phylum Chloroflexota; class Chloroflexia; order Thermomicrobiales; family JALYUS01; genus JALYUS01. Next base: position 19,809 of record JBBSFO010000002.1, read on the forward strand.
AGGACGACAGCAGCGAGGTCGTCGCCGCACTGCAGGCGCTTGGCTACTCGGCGACCGAAGCCTACGTCGCCCTGCGCGATGCGGAGATCGCCGAGGGCATGACGGTCGAAGAGCGCGTCCTCGCGGCGCTCCGGCAGATGGGGCAAAAGCGCTGAAGGATTTTAGGACATAGCAGTTGGTGATTTTTCTGGTGGTGGCGCAAGGGCATCGTTCACCGCCGACGTCAGGGCACCGGAACTGACCGGCTTCGTGAGGAAGTAGGTTGCGCCCGCCTCCATCGCTCGATCCTGATCCGATTCTTCGCCGCGTGCTGTCAGGACGATGATCGGCACCTCTTTGCCGGTTGGCAATGCGCGAATCTGCCGCGTCAGCTCGATTCCGTCGAGCACCGGCATCATTAGGTCAGTTATGAGCACATCGGGCGTTTGCGTTGCCATCCGCGACAGGACGCTCACCGGGCTTGTATCTGTCTCGACAATATGGCCGTACCGCTCGAGAATGAGCCGACAGACACGCAGATTGACCGGGTTATCGTCTACGACCAGCACCTTTGCCACGCGGCACTCCATTCACCCACACTTACGCGCCGATTGAACTCACCGCAGTTCGCACATCCGGCGTTATGTCGAACGCGCGGTCGAGCATGGTCAGCGTCAGTACCTGGCGTACGTTTGGCTGCACCGCCGCAAGACGAAACTGCTTCCCGAGCGCGCGAAACGTCTTCAATCCCGAGATGAGCGACGCGAGACCGGACGAGTCAATGAAGGAAACTTTTCCCAGATCAACGACCGCATGGTAGTCGCCGGTGCCGTACTCACGAAACACCTCCTTCGCATGCGGCGCCGAAAGCGCATCAAGATGTCCGTCCATCGTGATAATCGCGACACTCTCCTCAACCGTGACCGTGATATCCATTAGTCCCCCTGCTTTCCTGTGAAACGCTTGTCCAGCCGCCAATGATTGCGCCCATCGGCCCGATCATAGGTCACGTCGTCAACACATTGTTGAATGATGAACGAGCCATATCCGCCTTCCGCGAGATTCTCGAGGGCGGGCAACGTCGGCGTTTTTCTTTCGAATTCCTTGCCAGTATCGAAGAATTCGAGTGACACAACTCGATCCGCGCCGTGGCCACGCATTTCGATGTTGCCACGCTCGCGGTCACGATAGGCGTGCGTCATGATATTCGTCGCCAACTCGGAAACTGCCAACTGCAACTGATACACCTGCTCCTCGCCTGCATCTGTGTCGAGAACATCAACGCAAAAGGCATGCACGGCGTGGCGCAATGCCGTCAGGTAGTGCAATGATGCGGGGAAAATGAAAATCAGCTCGCGTGCGGGCATACGCTCACGCCTCCGCTTTCACAATAAGAAGCGTAATATCATCGCGTTGAACAGGGGCAAACGCCCGCACCTGCGCGAGAATCACATCCCGAATGCGGCCTGGTTCCTGATCGGCATGTTCGACAAGCAGGGCACGCAAGCGTTCGTCACCGAACAATTCACCTCCTGGCGACATCGCTTCAGTCACGCCATCGGTATAAAACAATAGGACATCGCCCGGATCGAGCAATACGGTCGCGTTTTCGACCGCAATGCCAACGTCTATACCGAGTGGCAGGCCCGTCGCACCAAGCGTCTCGATCTTTTTTTCGTGCATGCACCAGTGAAAAATCGCGTTATGCCCGGCATTTGCGTACTCAAGGCGTCGCGTAGCGGGGTCATACGTGGCGAGGATGCAGGTGACGAATGAATCAATACGTGACAGTTCATCCTGAACAAAGCCCTGCACCGAACGGAGGGCATGTGCCGGCGACGCGACGTGGCGCATCTCCGCCCGCATTGCGCTCAAACACACGGTCGTAATCAGCGCGGCCGCAACGCCCTTCCCTGCGACATCGCCAATTGCCAGCGACAATGTTTCCGTCACTTCCGCACGATCATCGGGGTGGGTATAAAAGTCACCGCCGACCTCACTCGCCGGAACCATTGTCGCGACGAGTGAGACGTGCGGACGTGCCGGGAAAGACCCGGGGAGCAATGCGGTCTGAATCTGCGCTGCCAACTCGAGGTCACGGGCGAGACGGCTCCGGCGGATTTGCTCCTCCTGAAGCGCGAACTGCGCGGCGATAGCGATTGTTTGTTCCACCACCGCTTGCATCAGTTTGCGGTTTCCGGCGGTGAACCCGTCCAGTTTCGTCGCACCAAAGCACGCCGCACTCGCGATACCCTGCGGCGTAACGATAGGCGCGACAACGATGCTCGTGACGCCGTCCGCTGCGGCATTGACCGTTGCCGCGACCACCGCCGCGTCATTGGCGACGAGTGGCCGTTCCGAACGCGTGACGACACGATGTGCGGTGACGATGAAATCCTCATTGGGCACCGTGCCGTCCGTGAGGACAATTATCGGCTTTTCGGTCTGCTCGATGACGAGCGCGCCGCCACCGGCACCAATGATATGTCGCGCTTGCACGAGTAGAGCGGTCAGCGCCTCGGCTAGCGTCGAGGTCGTCGAGAGCATCCGCGCAATCTCGTACAGGAACGTCAGTTGGTCGTACGAGTCCACCAACTCATCGGTCATCGTTGCTAATTCGGTTTCGGTCGCCAGCGAGTCGCCGATGAGGTCGGCAATGGCGCGGAGCAACGGTTCGTAGCCGTCGTCCAGCGACGCACTGCCGAGGATCGCGAATGTCTGCCCACCGCCAGCGATAGGTGCCGCCAGGCCACGCATTACCCCATCTGCGCCCTCGATGCGCAAAGAACATCCGGTGGTGCCGCGCCACATCTCATTCCACTGTCGCCAAAGGTCGCCGTGATCGCGTATCCACGCTGACACCCGATCGAGGCCAGTTTGCGTTTCGGCAGTCATGCGGTCGTTAACGGGGGTCATTCCGGCTGCATCCCATCGAGTGTCGGCACAGTCGCGTCAGCGTGCAGGTACGACGCGATGATGTCGGGGAAGGCCCGTGTGTCAATCGGCTTCGCGACGTACCCGGTGCATCCGGCACGCAAGAACATCTCACGGTCGCCTGGCATCGCATAGGCGGTGAGGGCAACAATCGGCGTGGCGGCGAAGCGCGCCTGCTTGCGCAAACGCCGGGTGATCTCCAAACCATCCACATCGGGAAGCTGGATGTCCACGAGGATGATATCCGGCGTCGTCGTTTCGAGCGTCTCCAGGGCCTCGCGCCCATCAACTGCTTCGAGCAACGTGTAGCCCAGCGGACGCAAGAGCAGGCGCATCAGGCGCATGTTGCGCTCGTTGTCCTCGACGATCAGCACGGTTGTCATTGCGCTTTTCCTCATCCCCACGCTCGACACAGCCGTACGTTCGTCTTTAGTATACAACATGGATGATAGCAATCGAAAGAGTTGTGCCGCTCGTCGAAAACGCGATCGTTAGACGTAGTCACGACGCAGCCGCGCGCCGAACCGCACCGCGAGTTCATACGCGATCGTGCCCGCGTCCTGCGCAAGCATCGAGATCGTTTGCTCGGCTCCCGCTTGCCGACCGACAACAACGACCGGATCGTCAACCGCAACATCGAGGCCGTCCGCCAGGGCAACAACGCATTGATCCATCGAGACATTACCGATCAAGGGGCAGCGTTGCCCACCGATCAGTAGATGACCCCGATTCGACGCCGACCGTGGCAGGCCGTCCGCATACCCAATCGGGACGAGCGCTGCGCGTGTGTGTCGCGACGCGACAAATGTCCGCCCATACCCCACCGTTTCACCGGGCGTAAGGGTGAAAACGCGCGCGACGCGGCTCTGCACGGTCATCGCCGGTCGCAGTGCGGCTGGCATTGGGAAGTCAACGGCGGGCGGAATGCCGTAGAGCGCGATACCAATGCGCACCAGGTCCCAGCAGCCGATACCCTGCAGGGCCGCACCGGAGTTTGCAGCGTGGGCGGTGGGTGGCCTGCTGCCATCTCGTTCGAGTTGCGCAAGCATCTCGGCAAATTGTACCGCCTGTGTATGCAAAAATGGCTCGTCAACACTGTCCGCCGTCGCAAAATGCGTGGAGACACCCGAAACGGCAATGTCCTGCTGGCTGCGGAGCGAACGCATGAATGCTTCGGCATGCGCGATGGAGACGCCGTAGCGGTTCAAACCGGTATCAATTTTCACATGCACACCGTAGGGCGCGCAATTCTCGCCGCGTGCGACGGAAGCGATCTGCGCGAGCGGCGACGTGGTATCAACCGTGGGGATTAGCTGCGCGCCAACGAGGTCCGCAACTTCGCTAGTGGCAATCGGCCCGAGGACGAGAATCGGCATGCCCGCGAATCCCGCTCGGCGCAGTTCGACCCCTTCGGGAACCGTCGCAACGAGGAGCCACGTCGCGCCGCCCGTGAGTGCCGCCCGTGCGACCGGGATCACCCCATGCCCGTATCCGTCCGCCTTGACAACCGCGCCAAACGCGCAGCGCGCGGGCAGCATACGGCACATCGCTCGCACATTCTCAGTAATAACGCCGAGATCAACCGACACGAACGAGCGCCGGTGATCGGCCTGCTCCAGCGATAGCTGCGCCACGATTTAGACACCCATAATGTCGCGCAAGGCATCGGCAATGCGCGGCAGAAGGTCAGGAGCGACCATGCCATAAACGCCGACGGCATCCGCCGCCCGCTCGGCAGCGCGTGAACCGACATGGACGCCACAAATCGCCGCGTCGAGCGGACTCAGCCCTTGCGCGAGGAAGCCGCCAATTGTGCCCGCAAGCACATCGCCGGTTCCCGCAGTCGCGAGGGCGGGATTGCCGCCCGGTGCGACCCAGATCGCGCCGCCCGGCGCGGCAATAATCGTCGGGCCACCTTTCAGGACGACGACTTTCTGCCACCGATCGGCAAACTCGGTCGCGATCTGCCATGGCTGGCTTTTGATTTCGTCCGTCTCGCGCTTGGTCAACCGCGCCATCTCACCGGGGTGCGGGGTGAGAATCGTCGGATTGCCGATCTGCTCCCACCACCGCTCGACGCCGGCAAGCCAATTCAACCCATCCGCATCAATCAGCAATGGCAATGACTCGGGCAAAATCGGATCGCGCGATGCGGATTGCGACGCACCGCCAAACCCCAGTTGCGGGCGAGCGCGCGCTTCGCCAATGCCGAGCAAGCGGGCGAGAAAATGCTCCGTCTCCTCTTCGCGACCGAGGCCGGGGCCGATCACCGCCGCCGTGAACCGGTGCACCCATTCGCGCAGCAGTTTCCCCGCGCGCTCGACATCGTCCGGCAGTGGCACGAGCGTTGCCTCTCGAACCACGGCGGCAACGGTACCGGCGATGGCACGCGGCACTGCCATCGTCGCGAGGCCCGCTCCAGCGCGCATCGCCGCTTCCGCCACGAATCCCGGCGCGCCAACATACGTTACTGCACCGGCAACGACGAGCAAGGTGCCGCAATCACTCTTATGTGCGTCGGCGAGGCGGCGAGGAAGGCGCTGACGGACATCGTCGTCGGTCGTCATGCGCGGCCCCGGTTCGCTCGGCTCACCCAATCCGAGGTCCACGACGACGACCCGGCCCGCATACCGACTGCCCGGCGGCACGAGGCAGCCGCGCTTCGGTGAGCCGAGCGCCACCGTCATGTGCGCGATAATCGCATCATCGTCTGCTTCGCCCGTTGTCGCGTCAACGCCGGTCGGGATGTCCAATGCGACCACCCGTGCCGCACGTGGTGTCATCGTGTTCACCATCCGCGCAACCGCGACGATGTTCGCAGGCAAGCCGGGGCGCGCGCCCGTACCGAGGATCGCATCGAGGACGATATCCGCTTCACTGAGCGCCGCGCGCAACGCTTCCTCCGATTCAAGCACCGAAAGCCCCTGGTGGTTCGAGCTTTCGACATCCGGGCGCGGCACGAGCGACCAGACCGAGACATGCACGCCGTCGCTCGCCAGCGTGCGCGCCGCGACGACGCCGTCACCGCCATTGTTTCCCGGACCGAGCAGTACTACGACGCGCGCACCGCTTTGCCCGACCCCGATTATCGCGCGGATCACTCGTGCGACGCCCGCACCCGCTTGCTGCATCAGCGCCGGGGCTTCAACACCGCGCGAGATCGCCGCTTCCTCCAGTGAACGCATTTCTGCCGCTGTGACAACTCGCATATCGTCCTACTCCTCAGCAATGATAATCGGCGCCCACGACGCGCGGGCATTTCACGGACGGAACCCGACGACCACAGCCGTCGCCGTGTCCCGGCTATGCGTGACGCTTAGTTGCCAGTCCAGCAACCCGGCGCGGCGCGCGACCAACGCAGCCGCGCCATGCAGGATGACGGCCGGTTTCCCGGCAGCGTCGTTACGAATCTCGATATTCCGCCAGCCCACGGGACCAATACCTGTTCCGAGCGCCTTCGCCGTCGCCTCCTTGGCAGCAAACCGAACGGCGAACGCCGATGCACGCCCGGCAGCGTAGGCGCGCTCGTCCGCAGTGTACACCCGTGCGAGGAATCGCTCGCCATATCGTGCGACCGTCGCAGCAACGCGCGCGATCTCGACGACATCAACACCGACTGCAATCCGCGAATCGGCGGGAGGGACGAGCGCACCCGAATGTTCAGCGTCCAACGCCGACATAGGTGAAACCCAGCGCCTCCATTTCGCGGCGGTCGTAGATATTTCGTCCATCAAGTACCGTTGGTGTCCGCATCGTCTCGAAGACCCGCTCCATGTCTGCCTGGCGAAACTCGTTCCACGGCGTGAGCAAAAGCAACGCATCCACGCCGCGCACGGCATCGTACGGATCATCGCAATAGACGACCTCTGGCAAAAGTTCACGCGCGACCGGCATGGCAACCGGATCGTATGCACGGACATGCACGCCGCTATCGAGCAAGCTGCGAATGATGTCTACAGAGGGCGCCTCACGCATGTCGTCCGTATCCTGCTTGAACGCCAATCCCCAGACCCCAACCGTGCTTGCCTGCGGGTTGACAAGCTGCCCGACGACCTTGCGCGCGAACCGACGGCGTTGATCCTGATTGATGTCCAGCACGCTGTTCAGCAGTTGCGGGTGCAAGTCTTTCTCAGCGGCCATATAGGCAAGCGCTTTGACGTCCTTCGGAAAACACGAGCCGCCGAAGCCGATTCCTGCCTCCAAAAAGCTCGGGCCGATGCGCGGGTCCAATCCCATACCGCGCGCGACGACGCGCACATCCGCATCGAACCCCTCGCATATTGCGGCGATCTCATTGATGAACGAGATGCGGGCCGCAAGCATCGCATTTGACGCGTACTTGATCATCTCTGCCGTCCGCAGGTCAGTCTTTACAATGGGCGCGCTCAATGTTTCGTACAGTTCCGCGACGGCGTCAACGGCCACCGGGTCATCGCCGCCGAGGACGATCCGGTCAGGCGCGCGGACATCGCGCACGGCGGAGCCTTCGCGCAGGAATTCCGGATTGGAGACGACGGCGAAATCCGCTCCGTGCGGCGCATGCTCGCGGATGATCTGCGCCACGAAGCCACCGCTGCCGATCGGCATCGTGCTTTTGTTGATGATGATCGTCCGCCCACGCAGGTGCGGCGCGAGGCTCCGCGACGCGCTTTCAACGCGACTCATGTCTGCCTTGCCATTACCGCTCGGCGGCGTATCTACCGTGATGAAGACGAAATCCGCCGTGGGAATCGCCGTGGCATAATCGGTGGTGAATGCGAGGCGACCGGCAGACGCAGTTCGACGCGTCAATTCCTCGAGGCCCGGTTCAAAAAAGGGCATCAAACCGGCGCGGAGTTTCGCAATTTTCTCTTCGATAATATCCACGCACACGACGTTGTTCCCGAGATCTGCGAACCCCGCACCGGTAATAAGACCAACGTACCCCGTACCGATCACCGCAATCGAACTCATCAAACCGGCCTTTCGTCTTCGCTCGCCTCGATTTCGATCTCGGCTTCCGCCTCGATCATTTTGCAACGATAGAAATATTCGCGATATATGCATCGTAATCATGGCCCGACGCATACACCTGGATGCTCACCAATTTGTATGGTACGGGATATGCCTGTTTCAGGTCCCACTGGAGCGTTTCGGCCCAGACGCCTGGTTTGATCTGCGTTCCCTGGAGCACACTCGTCGCAATCCGGTTACCGTCATCATTCTGGACATAAAACGCTCGCCCTGCTTCAATC
>JBBSFO010000003.1:0-26806 GCA_038238655.1 Thermomicrobiales bacterium
AGATGGTAGAGGGCGGCGTCCTGCTCGTCGCGGTGATCGCGGATGCGCTGGTGCAGCGCCGGAGCACGACCGGTCTACGCTGAGATCGCGCATCTCCTTCGTGCGGGGCAAAGATTACGCAGGCACCATTTCGGGGCATTGGTGCGGACACGCGGGTGCCCCCAGATTTTTGCGCACGCAGATTTCCCAGTGGTAGCGGGATTCCACCTCTCCAACACCGAATGGTCGCCTTCTCAGCGGAAATAGGAGAGGTACGAGTAGAGCGTCAGGCCGATCAGGACCCAGAAGGAGAAGCGGCGCGGGGCGCGCCCGGAGGCGAGCGAGAGGCCGAGAGGAACGAGGAAGTACCAGGTACGAATGCGCGGCCAAAGGATCAGGAAAACGGCGAGTGAGTCCGCCCATGCCGCCAGTTCATCATGAATAGTCCAGGCATCGAGCGTGAGGCGGGAGCGCCAGATTTCGTACACCTGCCATGCGGCGAAAAGCAGCGCGACAATACCGACGATCACGGCGGGCGTACGCGTCGAGAGGCGGCCACCGGTCAGCAGCCAGAGTAACCCGCCGATCCCCTTCGCGACGAGGTTATTGACACCCCGGCCCGGTTCATTGACAGTGCTCATGATACTGGCGTAGCCCGTCCAGTAGGGCACAAAGGCGCAGGCGGCCAGCGCCAGCGTCGCGACGACCAGCCGGATCGCCAGCCACCAGCGCGCCCGGAAGGGTGTGCGTAGGAGAAGCCGCAGCCCGGCCAGGCCGACCACCGGCAACGTCGAGTATTTGATGAGCGCCGAGGCGGTCAACCCGGTGATGGTGGCAATCGGGCGGCGACGCGCGAGCAGAAGGGCGCTCCCGAGCATCACCGCCAGAATAAGCACATCGTTGTGGCCGACGACGATCCCTTCCATCAACACCATCGGGTTCCATGCAAAGGCGAGGTAGCACCACCCCGCCTGTTCCGGCCATCGCCGACGGACGAAGGAATAGATCAGCCAGCCATCCAGCGAGGTAAACGCGAAGGCCACGAGCTTGAAGCGGAGAATCATTTCGAGCGGCGCCCGGTCGTCCCCACCGATGATCGCCTGCGAAATCGACGTCCACAATGGCCCATAGGGCGAGGGGATGTCTCGCCAATAGAGGTAGGGGATGAGTGGATCGCCGGGTGCGACATCGCGCGCTGTGGCAAGATACGGATTTGCGTGATAAATCGTCTCGAACCGCGCATACATCGCGTATGAGAATGGGTCCGTCGAGAAGAGCGGCGGGACGATCACCGCGATCACCCCGAGCGCGATCGCACCTGCGAGGACGATCCGGTGATCAATCGTCTGCCCGCGCAGCCTCCACAGCAGCGGCAGATAGACGAGCCACAGGCAGAGGACACTAAACCATGCGACGAGTGCCAGTTGCGCGGGCGCGAACGCGGCGAGGGCCGGGAAGACGTCGTGAAAGAGCTGCGCATTGCGCGTCATCTGTTCGTAGGGCGGGACGGCGGCAGGTCCAATCGGCCAATCCGCCGTGATGGAAGCAAGGACGAATAGGATACCGAAGAGGGAAGCGCCACCTGCGGCGAGGGCAAGCGCCGTCGCAGGGGCGGTGGTATCCGCATCGAGCGTGAGGATAGCGACGCGACGCTCGTCGGTGACGCTAACCGTCATGAGACCTGTGTATCGTGGCGCAATACGACACTGTACCGTGCCCTCCTCACGCTTCGCCGACCCGAATAGGCCGGTATCCGCTCCGCAAGTTTCGCTCCACACTATAGCAGAACGAAGGAGTGAGGACCGAGAGGGAGTCGAAAGTAACAAGTACCAAGAACGGTTTGGCGCTCACGTCGCTGTTCTCGTTACTTTCGACCTGTTACTTGTTACTCTTGCTCAGTCCTCAGTCCTCAGTCCTTCCCCTTCCCTACGACCACGGGGGCATACGGGGGAGGTCGCTGTCGGTATCAGTCAGGAGCGGCGCGATGACGAAGGTCTCGCCAGGCGGGGCGGTCGTTCCGTACGGACGCCAGCCCAGGTAGGAAGGCCAGTTCTCGTACGTGCTACGGACAATGCCGTTGCCCAGGGCGGAGAGCATTGTGCCGTCGCCGAGGGCGATACCGACGTGCCCATACTGATTGGCCCGCTGGTCGAAGTAAACGACGCTCCCCGCCGGTGCGCGGCCCCGGTAGAGCGAACCGCTGGTCGCATCGAGCAGGGCGGTCGCATAGCGCGCATGCGGAATGCCCGCCTCATCCATCACATTGCCGATGTACATCTCACACCACCCGACCCAGGGAACGCCATCCGGTCGGAGCAGTTCGCCGAAATGGCGCGCGGCGGCGTGGACGATCGTCGCATTGCCGCCGATGCCCGGATCATCGAGCAGAACCAGATTGGCGAGCGCGGCAACTTCCTCCGGGCTGGGAGTGACAACGGGTGTGCCGGTCGGCGTACCCGTCGGCGTGCCGGTCGGTGTACTTGTCGGCAGACTCGTCGCGGTCGGGATCGGCGTTTGCGTATTCGCGGGGCGCGTCGCGGTCGGCGGCACAGTCGGCGCCTGGGTCGTGGGGGAGGATACACTGGCAGTCGCCGTGATCGGCGGCATTTCCGCCGTCGGCGGTTGTAGCGGCAGCAGGATAGCCGCACCGGGCGGCGTTGGAGACGATGGCGTCGCCGGATTCTGGGAGGGCGTTGCCGATGATGCACCGGGGTTGAGTTGCCCCGCTGTGCCGGAAGATGGGGCGGTTGATGGTGCTGTCTGGCCAGTCGCGGCCGGTTGCGTCACTGGCGATGTGGCGCGCTGCGTCGCTGGGGGAATCGTGGTTGGTGGAGTTGTTGGCTGGGTAATCGGCGCTGGCTGATTCGTCCCCGGCGTCCCGGCCGCCGCGACGCCATGCGCTGCAAAGAGCGTCAGCATTAGCACGCCGCCTGTCCCACCGCGAATGATCAATCGCCGCAATCGCCCGCAGCGGCAAACAGTGCCCACCCATGCACGTGCGCGCCCGCGATCTTCCGCGTCATGACCCATACCGTACCCCCTCACCCCATGTCCCGCTGTCTCAACGGCGGCGCGTCCCCACATACGCCGATCATCCGTTTCTGACATTCGCCGCGCAGCGCCGATCTGTACGTACGGTACGCGCACTGTTTTCACCATAACAAACAAGCAGCGGCAGCACAAGTGACGTTACCGCGCATCTCCTAAGTACTGGAGTCGTGCATCAGTAACTGGTAGACGTGTTGACATCTGATCTCTGCGTACCTCGGTGGATACAGCGTCATTCCACAAAACGAGATGCGGCAAGGAAGCTGACCGGGTGGCGGGTCGCGCCATCGGCGGCGAGATCGGCCATCACTTCGCCAATCACGGCGGAGAACTTGAACCCGTGGCCGGAAAACCCGGCGGCATAGACGACGCGCGCGTGGTCGGGGTGGCGATCAATGATGAAGTCGCTGTCCGGCGTCATCGTGTACAGGCAAGTCGTGGCAGCGAGGACTTCACCCGTTGCGCCCGGCAAATAGGTGTCGAGCACGGCGCGCATCGCGGCAATTTCCTCGGGCTCGATCGTGCGCCGGGCGGTTTCGGGCGTGCACACATCGCCCCGGTCGTGCCGTCCGACCTTCAGGCCGTCGCCCGGCAGCATCGGCACGCCGTAGTACGATCCTTCCGGCCCCCGGACGCCGTAGACCGGAAAGCGATCCGGCCCGAACAGATCGGGGCGCGTCGGCGCGAAATAAACGTTGTACATCCGCCACGGTTCGAGCGGCAGATGCAGGTCGCGCAGGATTTCTCCCGCCCACGGCCCCGCCGTAATGACGAGCGCGTCCGCCAAATAGGTCGCGGTCTCCGTCTCGACGCGGACGCCCGCACCATCCGGCGACCAACGCATCACCGGCTCATGGTGATGCAACGCAGCGCCATGTTTCGCGGCGAGATCGAGATGTGCGGCGACGCACGGCTCCGGCAACAAAAAGCCGGTGTGCGGATCGTATATGCCGGCGTAGCCGTCCGGCACGCGGAAACCGGGCCAGCGTGCCATGATCTCGTCGGCGGTCAATTCTTCGACGCTCAGGGCATAGCGGGCGGCGGATTCTTTCTGGGTCGCGCCGAAACCCGGTTCGGCGGGGCCGATGCCGATACCCCCCGTGATCGTCAGGAGGTGCTGGCCCGTTTCCTCCTCCAGTTCGCGCCACAGGGCATAGGCGCGCTGGACAAGGGGGACGTACTGCGGCGATTCCCCATACGCCTCACGGATGCCGCGCGAGCGACCATGCGACGAGCCGTTCTGATGGCCCCGTGCGAAGGCGTCGAGACCGAGGACGCGCCTGCCGCGCCGCGCCAGATGATATGCCGTAGCGCTACCCATCCCGCCAAGCCCGAGAACGATCACCTCGTAGCGCGCATCCGACCGCATCGCTTGTGCCCTTTCACTCGCTCCTCGTCCACCACCCGGATCATAGTCGGTTGAGTTGGCGCGGTCTATGGGGATCGGGTATCGCCGCACGCGGCGTGTTATGCTCGGCTCGGTATCGAAGAGATGTAGGAAAGGAGGGGAAATGACGTATGAAGCGGTGACGCTCGCGGGAAGGACCATTCCGTACACACTGACCATCAGCCACCGCGCGCGGCAGCCCCGGCTCATCGTCGCACCAGGGACGGGGCTGCGCGTCGTCACGCCACTGGGCTACGACCGCAATCATCTTCTGGCTTTTATCCTGCGGCGGCAGGGATGGATCCTCAAACATCTCGACCGCTTCGCCGCCCTTCCCCCGGGGCCAGCCGCCGACGCGCCCTTACCGGAGCGGATTACCTTTCTCGGCACGCCACGCGCCGTCCGTGTGACGGTCGCACCCGGCAAGCGCGCGATAGTCGTCCATGATGCCGGAGCATTCACGATCACCGTACCGGAGGCGGGGGCCGCGCGGACCGCGCTGGAAGCGTGGCTGCGTGCGGCGGCGCGGTTCGCCATCGCCGCGCAGGTCGCGGCGCATGCGGCGGCGATGGGCGTGTCGTATGGCCACGTCGCCATCCGGGATCAAAAAACGCGCTGGGGAAGTTGCTCGCGAGCGGGCAACCTCAATTTCAACTGGCGGCTCACGCTCGCACCGCCCGCTGTGCTCGAGTACGTCGTCGTACACGAACTGGCGCACCGCGTCGAGATGAACCACTCGGCGCGCTTTTGGCGTATTGTCGCGCAGTATTGCCCGGCATACGGCGCGCACCGCCTGTGGCTCCGCACCCATGGCGCGGAACTGCGATTCTGAAGGAGGAGATCGAATGACCGACACCCCACGGCCCCATCACCTCAATCTCGCCGGCGCGCACTGGGAAGCGAGCGCCGCCTTTTATCGCGATCTGCTCGGCCTCGCGCCCGTTGAACTACCGCGCGACCGGGAAGCGTACGGCGCGACGATCGCGACCTTGCAAGATGAACGCGGCTACCAATACCACTTCATCCCCAGCGATCCCGATTTCGCGGCCCGCAACGATCTCCCCGTCAACCCACTCGGTGCGGGGCATCTCGCCTTTCGCGTAGACGACATCGCAACAGTTCGGGCGCGGCTGGACGCGGCAGGCATCCCGTACAGCGACATGGGCGAATGGGCGATCAAGGGATGGCATCAACTCTTCTGCGCCGATCCCGATGGCCGCGTGATCGAGTTCCACGCGGTCATCCGTCCCGAACCAGAGGCGTGAACCGAGAAAAGACCCGTACCCCGACTACCCGGTATCCGCAGTCAGCACAACAACCACCGTCCATCCGGCACACACATTCCGAGCAAAACGGGTATACTCGCGCAGGAAAATTGATCTGTCTCGGGAAGGATCCGTTCGTATGCCTGTCTGTATCGCCGGGATGGCCCGGTCAGGAACCTCGCTCTGCGCACGCATGCTCAATCTGTGCGGCGTCTATCTCGGGGAAGAATCCGATCTGCTTCCGCCCGCCCCGGACAACCCCGATGGCTTCTGGGAAAATATTCGGTTCGTCGCGGTCAATGAAGAACTTCTCAGTATGCACGGCGGGGCATGGGACTGTCCCCCGCTCCTTCCCCTGGATAGTGGAAGCGAACAGTTCGCGCACCTGCGGGCAAAGGCTGAGGCGACACTGGAGGCCTTCGCCGGTCATGAGCCATGGGGCTGGAAAGACCCGCGCAATAGCCTGACCCTGCCCTTCTGGCGACACTACTTTCCGGACATGAAGGTCGTCATTTGCCTCAGAAACCCGCTCGAAGTCGCCCAATCGTTGTACAAGCGGTCGTGGTACTCCACAGAACTGAGCCTAATGCTCTGGTATGTCTACAATCAGCGCCTTCTGGATGCGATCCCACCGGACCAGCGGATCATCACGCAGTATGACGCGTATTTCGACGATCCGGAAGGGGAAATCCGCCGGGTGCTCGACTTTCTCGCGTTGCCCGTGACGGATGAACGGATCGAGACGGCATGCGCGGCGGTCACGCGCGGGTCACGGCATCACCGATTTACGACGCAGCACATGCGCGATGTCGGCGTCACACCCGCTATCCTCGACCTGTATATCGCGATGTGCGATGAGGCGAGCGGCATCGCCGCCGATCACCCGTACCGGTCCAGCGGCCAACAAACAGGAGACCCGACCGGTCGTCGGATCGGTCCAGCGGCGACGGGCGTTGGTCGGCTTGATCGGGTAGCGATGGAGATCATCCCACTCCGCGACGAGATCAATGCTCTCAAGGCGGTAGTCGGCAATGCCAAAGAGGAGCAGGAGCAACTCCGCGCCCGGGGGCACGGGCTTGAACGTCAACTTGCGAAACTCCGGGAAGAATACGAGCGACGCGGGGCATATGTGGGCGCACTGGAACAGCGTCTCGTCGCGCGCGATGCGGCAATCGCCGAGCAAACGCGGTACATTGCCGGACTGGAAACCGACATCGCCGCGAAAGACGCGTACATTGGTGAACTGCACGCACTGATCCCACCGAAGGAAACCTATATCGCTCGCACAGAAGCGACTGTCACCACGCAGCAACGGTACATTGCCGCATTGGAGGATGTGATTCCGCTAAAGGATACATACATCGCGTACCTCGAAGCGGTCATCCCCGCCAAGGATGGATACATCGCCAAATTGGAAGGAGCGATTCCACCGAAGGAAGCATATATTGCGCACCTGGAAGCGGCGATCCCGATTAAAGAGGAATACATCGCGCACCTCGAAGCGATCATCGTGGAGCAACAGCACGTTATCGCGACGTTCGAGGTGCCGACACCGAACGATGGCGGTAGCGACTGGCGCGAAGCCGCGATCTCCGCTCATGTCGGTACCGGTCTGGCATCATCGAATGACCCAGCGCAGCTCTCTATCGCTAAACGCGAGGCGGCGCATGCTCCATCGGCACGATCACGATAGGGGCGCGCAACCGCGTATCGAACAATCGGTAGTGGCTCAGTTTGAAATCGGCGGGGCGGGATCTGACCTGCTCGGCACACGCCGCGTTCAGCGATCCCTGTACACCGTGTAGGAATAGAAGATCGCAGCCGGGATGTTCAGCAGCACAAAGGCCATCATCCAATACGGCTTGAAGATGCTCGGCATGGTGTCGCTATTCAGCATATCCTTGAACATGAATGCCCAGAACACGATGAGCGGTATGACGACGACCAAAGGAACCAATCCGATCAGCAGGGTGCTCGGTGTCATGTCGAGGAACATCACCCATCCTCTTTCTTCCCTGATCGTGCCGCCGCCTTCTGCACACGCGCCGTGTCGCCTCACTGTACCGCAAGGCACAAAACGACTCAAACTGAGCCACTACCAAGCACGACGAAGATGATCGTTATGGTAGCGGGTTCCACGCGCGAATGACAGCCGTATGACACTACGGTATGCTCGTCGGACGAGACCGGAGACGAAAAGGAGCGATGGGCGATGAAGATCACGGCGGTACGGTGCATCCAGTACACGGGCACGATGGACTTTCCGGGCGTCTTCTGGGAGGAGCGGCTGATCCGACCGGTGGACATCTACCCGCAGTTCAAGAACGAGGGCGCGGGTTGGCTGCCACCCGCTACCGACGGCGCATACCGGATGACCTCGACCTTCGTCCACATCGAGACGGACGCGGGCATCACCGGCATTGGCGGGCCGATTACGCCGGATCAGGCCTTTATCATCAAGCACAGCATGGAACATTACCTACTCGGCGCGGACCCGCTCGCTATCGAGCGGCTCTGGGATGTCCTGTATCGCGCTGCCGTCCATGGCCGCAAGGGCGTCGAGATGATGGCGATCAGCGCGATTGACTGCGCCCTCTGGGACCTCAAGGGCAAGTGGGCGAATGTGCCCGTCTATGTCCTGCTCGGCGGGCCGGTGCGCGAAACGCTACCCGCCTATGCCTCCGCCCTCGGCTACGGCCTCGACCCCGACCGCGCCGCCGCAGTGACGAAGGAGATCGTCGGCAAGGGCTTCACCGCGACGAAATGGTTCCCCCGCTGGGGGCCGACGGACGGCCGCGCCGGAATCGCGAAAAACGTCGAACTGATGCGGACGCTACGAGAGGCGGCGGGCACGGACGTGGACATCATGATTGACGCGTGGATGTCGTGGGACGTGCCGTACACGCTGGCGATGGCCGAGCGGTTCGCGGAGTACCAGCCGCGCTGGATCGAGGAACCGGTATTGCCGGACAAACCCGCCTCCTATGCCGCGATCACCGCGAAGATCGGTCACGGCATCGCCGTCTCCGGCGCGGAGCATGAGTACACCCGCTGGGGTATCCACCAACTGATGCAGGCAAACGCGATGCATGTCTACCAACCGGACATCTACTGGGCGGGCGGTATCTCCGAGTTGCTCAAAATCGCCGCGCTCGCCAGCGTCTACGACGTGCAACTGATCCCGCATGGCCATTCGACACCCGCGACGGCCAACTTCCTCTATGCGCAGCCCGTCACGCTCTGCCCGATGCTGGAATACCTCATCAAGTGGAACACGATCCACCAGTGGTTCCTCAAGAACCCCGTCGAGCCACGGAACGGCTTCATCCCGCTCCCGACTTTGCCCGGCATCGGTATGGAACTGGACGACGCGAAGATCGAAGGCCAGAAAGAGTTGTAGAGAGAAAAATCAGTGCCGGAATTGGTGCTCGTTCGAACGCCCCGGCGCGCGAGAAGGAGCAGGAACCACCGATAGAGCGATCACGCTGCTTTTGGCCGGTCTACCCATCGCAGCGATAGGAGGACCCGCGTGATTGTCCCCGACCCTATGAGCAGTGAGCAACAGAAAGAGGAAGTACGCAAGAACTGGGCGGAGCGCGCCGCAGCCTGGCACACGATGACCGGCGCGCGGGGCGGAATGTGGCAGGCGGCGACCGACCTGATGATTGACGCCCTCAGCATTCGCCCCGGCATGCGCGTGCTCGATGTGGCAAGCGGGCCGGGCGAGCCTGCGCTCTCCATCGCCGCCGCTATCGCCCCCGATGGGCAGGTCACTGCCACCGACCTCACTCCGGAGATGCTCGTCAGCGCGGAAGAGAACGCCCGCGCGCGGGGCGTCACCAACATCGTCTTTCGGCAGGCAGACGCCGAAGCGCTCCCTTTCCCGAACGGCGCGTTCGACGCCGTCACCTGCCGCTTCGGGGCAATGCTCTTCCCCGATGTCCGGCGGGCGCTCGGCGAGATGCGCCGCGTGCTCGCACCGGAGGGCCGGGTCGTCTGCCTCATCTGGGGCCCGCCGGAGCGAAACGCGCAGATGCGGCCGCTCGCCGTTGTACGGCGATATGTCGAACTCCCGGCACCCGCACCGGGCGAGCCGCACCGCTTCCGCTTCTCCGCACCGGGGGAGTTGGCCGGACATCTGCACGCGATGGGGTTCCGACACGTGGAAGACACGACGCACGACATCGCGATGCAGTGGCATGGGACAGCAGAAGAAGGGTGGGAGATGCTGCTGAAGAACAACCGCCGGATGGCGGCAGCGGTCGCGGCGCTCGCACCGGAGCAGCACGCGAAACTGACGCAAGAAGTCTTGGACGCCATCCGGGCAGAGGAGCAACACGTCGGCGGCGGTACGGCGGCAGTCGTACGGGTGACAGGGATGCGCTGACCGCCGCTGTTGCCTTGTCACACGCGCAACATTCGTACGTTTGGATAGTGTAGAGGAATGTGTATCGGTGTATGATCGTTGCTGTTGGCACGCGCCACGCCGGTTGTCGTGGTTCTCGAATGGTCGCGCGAGCATCGAAACCGGGAGCGGTATCGGGGCGTTGATAGAGTACGTGTGGACCGTCCGCGCCCGCAATGGTCGGTCGCGACGCTTCGAGAAAGGGGATGCACATGTTCATGTTCCGTCGTCTTCGTCGCCTGTTCGCGGTCGGCGCGATCGGCGCCGCGCTCCTCGCCATCGGCTTGGGCAGTGCCGGGTCGGTCTCCGCCGCGATTGACCCCGTGGCCTTCCAAAAACTCGGCTGCAACAACGGCGATTATACCTGCTACTACGCCCGGCTCTATGGCGGCTACCCGCTCCGCGCGCCGTTCTGCGACAACAACGGCTGCACCTACGCCGCTGTCGGCGATGGCTACTACGGCGTCCCGTTCTACGCGGCGCCGTACTATGCAACGTATCTGTCCGGCTACGCGTATCCCATCGGGGTACCGCTCGCATCGCAGGTCAACGGCGGCTTTATCACCGCGCTCAATCACTGATCCATCACAAGCAATGAGCAACGAGCAATGAGTGGACTGGCTTCCGTTCTCATTGCTCGTTGCTCGTTAATCCGCTGGGACCGCCGCGAGACTTTCCACAAACTGGCCGATACGACGGGTCGCCTCCATCAGGTTCTCCATGGAGTTGGCGTAAGAAAGGCGGAGGTAGCCCGCGCCGTATTCCCCGAATGCCGTCCCCGCGAGGGTGGCAACGCCCGCTTCCTGCAAGAGCCGGTCGGCGATTTCCCGCTCCGACAGGCCGGTGCCGGAGACATTCGGGAAGGCGTAGAACGCGCCCTTCGGCAACTCGCACCGCACGCCGGGGATCGCGTTCAGCGCCGCGACGACCGCATCCCGCCGCCGCCGGAACTCGGCGCGCATCCGGTCCACCTCGTTCTGCGGGCCGGTAATCGCGGCAACGCCTGCACGCTGCGTGAACGACGCCGTACAGGAGTTCGAGTTTACCATCAACTTGACGATGCTCGGTGCGAGGTTCGACGGTACGACACCGTAGCCCATCCGCCACCCCGTCATCGCGTAGGTCTTCGAGAAACCGTCGAGGATGATCGTGCGGTCGGCCATGCCCGGCTCGGCGGCAATAGAGGAATGGGCACCTTCGTACTGGAGACGGCAGTAAATCTCGTCCGAAAGCACCCAGAAATTGTGCTTCAGCGCCAGTTCAGCAATGACCGCGAGGTCCTCTTTCGGGATGATGCCGCCCGTCGGGTTCGCGGGGGAGTTGATGACAAGCATCTTGGTGCGCGGCGTGATGCGCGACTTCAGATCGTCAATGCTGAAGGCGAAGCCCTTTTCCTCCAACAGCGGCAGCGGCACGGCCTTCGCGCCGACGAAGTTAATCATGGACTCGTAGATCGGGAAGCCGGGATTCTGATAGATCACCTCGTCACCCGCCTCGCAGAGGGCGAGGATCGCGTAGAACATCACCGGCTTGCCTCCCGGCGTCACGACGACCTGATCGGGATGAACGCCGATACCGCGACTGGTGGAAATCTCGTGCGCGATTGCTTCGCGGAGTTCGGGCAGGCCCGCTGCCGGGCCGTAATGCGTGTAGCCCTCATCGAGGGCACGCTTCGCCGCCTCAACGATATGCGCGGGCGTATCGAAATCCGGCTCGCCGATTTCGAGGTGGATCACCGACCGCCCCTGCGCCTCCAGCGCCCGCGCTTTCGCCAGCACCTCAAACGCCGTCTCCGTCCCCAACCGACTCATGGCGGACGCTAATTTCAGTTCCATCGCTGCCCTCTCTTCCCTGCGCACTGCCAGCCCGTCAACAGTGCGCAGTATACCAGCCCTCGACCGACGACCGGAGAGCAAGCGGGATCGTCGCCTTGTCTGCCAGAATGGGGGCATCGCGCGTCGCTGCCAGCAGAGTAAGCCGCGTATGAAGCGATCGCCCACCCATGCTCGCACTCGTCAACCGGCGAGAGGAATTGATTTTCGTATCGCTGCCCTCTCAGGAGGATGATCTGATGGGGCGCGAGCGCGGTGGTACACCGTGCGCATCCCAGATTGACGCCATCTGCCAACAATCGAGCCGGCGCATATGTACCGTGCCGCCGCGCGCGAACAGATCAACCCCAATGCTCTCGGGTTGTGACGGATAGATGCGTGCGGTGAGACACGCGCGACCGTTGGCGAAGATTTCGATAATCGAGCCGTCGAGAAAGATGTGCAATCGCAGTGCTTCACCCGCATCGAGCGGACACGCGCCGCCAACCACGGGGCGATCCGGCGTTGCCGCCGCGCTCGAACGGGTGCGGTCCACTTGCAGTTGCGCGCGCGCACGGTCGTAGACGATGCGCGTCTCCTCCGCACCGTCCGGCGAGCGGCCGACGATCAGGCCGAACGTCGCCGCGTCGCCGCCGCCGAACTCGGCGATAATCTCCAGGCAGTTACCCCGCAACTCGTCGAGGAAATCGCGGGAATCGGGCGTCACCGGCAGATCGGCCACATGGAGATGCGCGCCACGTAGCGCCTCTATCTCCGGTGCCGGCGCGTAGCCGAGCGTCCCATCCGGGCGCGCCGTGAGAATACGCGGGACGGACATCGCCCCTGCCCAGCCCGCCGCCACGAGATCGGCGTTTGGTCGCTCCTCGCGCAACCAGCCGAACATGATCCTCCGGCCTCGATCATCGCGGAACGATTGCGGCGCGTAGAACGACCAGCCGAGGTCGAGCAGCCCCTCGACGCGCGGCGCAAGCCGGTGGTCGGCATAGTCGCCCGTCAGGTATGGCGTTGTCTTCGTACCCCGATCCCATGCCGAGATGAGCAAGGCGTGCGTGTCGCCCAGCGGAAAAAACTGCGGGCATTCCCACATCGTGCCCGTCCAGATCGGCTCTGTGCGATGGACATCGCCGACGCAGAGCGGGTGCAGATATTCCCAGGTGCGGAGATCGCGCGACCGGTAGACGAGTGCCGTACCGCCCACGTCGGGGAACCCTGCCCCTGTGACCTGATACCAGGTATCGCCCTCTTTCCAAACACTCGGGTCACGATACTGCACGAGATCGAGGCCCGGCGGCGTCTCGCGGATGACGGGATTGTTGAGGTCTTTCGTCCATGTCCGTAGTCCGTCCGCGCTCGTGGCGACGCAGGTGCGCTGCACGCGCTCGGGCGGGTCGCTGCCGGGGATACGCCGGTTGCCGGAATAGATCAGCGTCGGCACGCCATTGTCATCCACCGCACACCCGGAATAGACCCCATCCGCGTCGGCTGAATCGGGCGTGGGGGCGAGCGCGACCGGCCAGTCCTCCCACTGCACGAGGTCGGCGCTCGCGGCGTGGCCCCAGTGGATATTTCCATGGGTCGGGCCGCTCGGATTGTACTGATAGAAGAGGTGGTACACGCCCTGCCATTGAATAAGCCCATTGGGATCATTCATCCAGTTCGCGGGCGCGGCAAAGTGGTACCGTGGGCGGTGGGGGTCGTGATGGAGCGCTGCCCGCATCGCAGCAAAATCGTTCGCCATCGTTTTCGTCTCCCTGATTACGTCGTCAAACCACCGTGTTATTCGCGATCAGCGCGTCCACGGCGGCACGGCTGGGCAACGCAGGGATCGCGCCCCGAACCGTCGTCGTCAACGCCGCCGTCGCGCTCGCCCGCAGCAAACATTTCGCGATTTCCCCGGCTGTCATCGCAGCGAGGGCATCGCGCGGTCCCGAGAGACGCGGAGTAAGCGCGACGAGCAACCCCGCCATGAAGCCATCGCCGGCTCCGGTTGTATCTATCGCCGCTCCCGGATAGGCGGCAATTGTCCCCGTTTTGCCGTACCAATGATACCGGCATCCAGCGCTGCCAAGCGTCACGACAACGATCGGCGGACCGCATGCGACCAGCCGTGCAATACCCGCATCCGGGTCTGCCAGGCCGCTCAGTATGGGCAGTTCGTCCTCGTTGATCTTCACGATGGTTGCCTCCCTTAATAGGGAAAGGGCGGCCGCGCACATCGTCTCGGTGTCCGGCCAGAGGGCTGGGCGGAGGTTCGGATCGTAGGAGACGGCAACGTCCGCCGCTCGCGCAATCGCGACAGCACGCCGGGTGGCATCGCCTGCCGCCGCGCCCGTCAGGCTCAACGATCCGATATGCAGCGCCCGCGCGCCCGCGATATAGGCGGGATCGAGCGCGGCGCCATCGAGCATCAGGTCTGCGGCGCGGTCGCGATAAAACAGGAACTCGCGCTCGCCGTCCGCATCGAGCGACACGAATGCCAGCGCGGTCGGGGCATCCACGATCTGCGTTTGCGCGCAATCCACCCCCTCGCACCGCAGGAGATCGTGTAGATATGCGCCGAACGCATCCCGGCCAAAGGCACCGACGAAGCCGCTCGCGACACCCTGCCGCGCGACACCAACCGCCACATTCGCCGGGGCACCCCCCGCCGCGCGTACGAACGACTGCACCCCCCTCAATGGCGGCCCCGCCTCCGCCGCGACGAAATCAATCAAACACTCGCCCAACGTCACAATCACAGGCAATCCACTCACTCCGTTCGCTCACGTGCTGAGTGCTGGGCGCCGAATACTGAGTAACACCGATCTGACTCGGCACGCAGCACGCGTTATTATCCTTTGACACCACCGAGCGTGATGCCCTCGATCAGGTATTTCTGGGCGAAGATGTAGAGGATGAGCACCGGGACGAGGGAGAGCATGACGCCGGCGAGCACGATGGCGATGCTACCGCTGCCGAATTGGCCACGCAGGTTCACGAGGCCGAGCGGGAGTGTATAGTGATTCGGCGTGGAAAGGAAGATCAACGGGCGGAAATATTCGTTCCAGTAGCCGTTGAAGGTGAGGATTGCCAGCACCGCCAGCGCGGGTGCGACGAGCGGAAGCATCACGCGCGAGAAGATCTGCCAGCGGTTCGCGCCGTCAATGCGGGCGGCGTCCTCCAGTTCATTGGGGATCGTGAGGAAATACTGCCTGAGCAGGAAAACCCCGAACGCGGAGGTCGCCCCCGGCAGGATCAGCGACCAGAGCGAATTTGAAAGGTGCAGGTATTTGATTTCCACGAAGACCGGAATGATCGTCGCCTGAATCGGCACCATCAGCGCGGAAAGGATGACGGCAAACAGGATACCCCGGCCCGGAAAGCGCAGCCGCGCGAAGGCGTACGCCGCCATTGAGCAGGTGACGAGTTGCCCGAAGACGACCGCCCCCGAAATCAGCACGCTGTTGAAGAAGTATGTCCAGAACGGTACTTTCTGGAAGACCTGCGCGTAGTTGTCCGTGCGGAAATCGGTCGGCAGCCATTTCGGTGGCAGCGTGAACGATTCGCGCGGCAATCGCAGTGAGGTCGAGAGCGTCCAGACAATCGGGACAAGCATGACCAGGCTGGCGACAAGCAGCAGTGTGAAGATGATGCTGTTGCCAAGATACCGCCCGAGCGACCCCGGATTGCTCGCCCCCCGGGCCCGCCCGCGCCCGGCGGATGTCGTTGCTGCCATGTAAAACCCCCTCCGGGGAGTAGACAGTAGTCAGGAGTCAGTTTGGACCGATTCTTTCTGACTCCTGACTACTGTCTACTTATAAAAGACGAACCGCTTGCTGAGCAGGAATTGCAAGCCGGTAAAGCCGAGGATGACGACGAACAGCAGCACAGCGATCGCGGAGCCGTAGCCGAAGCGCAGATTGCGGAAGGCGACGTCGTAGATGATCATCACGACGGTGCGGCTCGAATCGCCCGGCCCGCCGTTCGTCATCACGGTCGGCTGGTCGAAGACTTGTAAGCTCGAAATCATGCCGATCACCGTCGTGAAGAGGATCGTCGGGCTGAGGAGCGGCAGCGTGATGCGGAAGAACTTGGTGATCGCATTCACGCCGTCAATCTCAGCCGCCTCGTAGATCTCGCGCGAGATGTTCTGCAGGCCCGCCGAGAAGAGGATGAACGTGAAGCCGACATGCTGCCAGCAGTAGGCGATAGCGACGGAATAGAGCGACCAGTGGGTGTTGACAAGCCACGGGATCGGGCCGATGTGTATCTTGTCGAGATAGTAGTTGATGACGCCGAACTCTTTATTGAACATATAGCCGAAGACAATTGAGATCGAGGCGGCGGAAGTGATGATCGGCAAAAAGAAGGCGGTGCGGAAGAAGTAGCGCAGCGCAGCGGGCATTTTGCGCTGGATGCCGACCGCGAGGGCGAGGGCGAGGAGGATTTGCAGCGCGGTCGCAACGAGTACGAAGACGATCGTGTTGCGGAAACTCGCCCGCACCCGGTCGTCGCCAAACGCCTCCTGGAAGTTGGCGAGGCCGACGCCCTTTGGAGGGTTGACGACATCATACTTGGTGAAGGCGAGGGCGATGGAGGCGATGATTGGACCTGCCACGAAGATGACGAAGCCCACGAGCGTCGGGAGGATAAAGAGCCACGCCGCCCGTATCTCGCCTCGCCGCTCGACATGCAGTGTCCGATGCCCCACCCGCTCCGTCGAAGCCGCGACAGGAGCGAGTCGCCCGGTGTTGATGCTCATGGATGCCCCCTCAGGGAAGTGAGCAGTAGACAGTAGTCGGTAGTCAGTTGGGAGTGGGGCTGCTTCGCGTCCCTCTTTTCTGTCTACTGTCTACTGCCTACTCGTTACAGCGGCTTCGCCAGCGCGGCGGCGAGGTCTTTCTGCATGCCGTCCATCGCGGCCTGCACGGTCTGATCGCCCGAAACCGCGAGGCCGACATACTTGGTGAAGATCGCCGTCACCTCGTTCGCCTGCGGCGGCTGTGGGATGGGGGACGTGTCCGGGAACTTATCCAGCGTGTCGTAGAAGACCTGATACCCCTTGAAGCCGTAGGTCCCCTCGTAGAGCGCCTGATTCAGCGAGCGCCGACTGCGCACGGACGCGCTATCCTTGTAGTTGGAAGCCATCACCTCTTTGGAGATGCGCCACTTGGCGAGTTCCCACGCGGCGTCCTTGTTCGGGGACTTGGCGGAGATGACGTAGCCCGCCGTGCCGAACTGGTGGCGCTGCCCCTTCCACTTGGGCATAAAGGTCACGCCGTATTCGTCCGGCTTGACGCTCGCCTGATCGAGCGAGCGGACGAGGAAGCCGCCGCCGACATATGTCGCCAGTTGCTTGTTGGCGAAGGTGGTGATGATCTGCGAGTTGGAGGAGTCTGCTTCCGCCGGCGAGGGCGCGGCCTTCGCCTTCTGCGTCAGATCGGCGAGGAACTGGACGGCCTCGACATTCGCCGCGCTGTTCGCCTGCGCCTGCGCCCACTTGACGCCGCCTTGCCGCCCCTTCGCCGCGTCGTTACCCGCATAGAAAGTGGACCAGAGCCAGTCACCACCGGGGAACTTTTCCTCGGAAAGAACATTCGAGCCGTTGACGAACATCCAGGGTAGCGCGCCGCCCCACATGCGGTTCGTCCAGAAGTAGCCGTATTCCGTCGTCTTGTTGCCGCTGGTTGTGATCAGCTTCGGCATCGCGGCGGCGAAGTCGTCTTTGGTCCACGTTGGTGAAGGCTCGGGTACGCCGTGCTTCTGGAAGGCACCCTTGGAATAGAAGATGTTGGCGGCGTTGAAGTTGTCGGGGAGCGAATACAGGCTGCCGTTGTACATCATTGCCTCGATCAGGGAGGGGTGGACATCGGCGAAGAATTCCTTCATCTGCTCTTTGTCCCGCTTGACGTAGTCGTCCAGCGGCGCGGCAAGCCCCTTGCCGGCGAAGAGCTGCAAGCCTTCCGTCGCGACGTTGATGAGGTCCGGCACATCGCCCGCCGCAATTTGCGTGAGCAGTTTGGCGGCGAAACCGTCCCAGTCCGGTGCGGAGATTGCCTGCACCTCGACGGTAATGTCCGGCTGGATTTTCTTGAAGTTGTCGAGCAATGTCTGGGTCAGCTTCGCGTTCTCGACAGAGCCGAACTGCGCGACCTTGATCTTGGCCGCCTTCAGCTTCACCGCCGCCGGTGCGGTCGCGGCTGCTGTGGTGCCGGTCGTCGTGGCGGGAACGGCGGCAGAGCCACTCGGCGCGGTCGTTGCTGCCGGGGCCGCGCCACTCGCAGTCGTCGCAGCGGTGGTGGCCGCTGTTGTTGCCGCCGGTTTGGTGCCGGCGACCGTCGCAGCGGGCGCGGGCGTGGAGGTCGCACTACTACCGCCGCACGCGGCGAGGATGGCGGTCGCCGCCGCGCCGGTGACCCCGGTCAGGAAGGTCCGTCGTGTCAGAGGGGACGTTGCGTTCATCGCGCTTCTCCTATTCCGAACAAAACCGATACATGATGCTCGCCGTGCGGGTCGTCAGGTCGCTGCCGTCTCCCCTCCTACGCGCGGGAGGAGCGACCGGTTCGCCTCCCCACATGACTCGCGGACGATCAGCGTCGGCGGGAGGAGGATTTCAGCCGCCTCCCCCGTGCGCTTGCGCTCGATGCGCTGGATGAGCATGCGCGCCGCCACCTTGCCGATCTCGTAGACGGGCTGGCGCACCGTCGTCAGGCGCGGGCGGAAGACCGACGCCCACTCGAAATCGTCGAAGCCGATCAGGGCGACATCTTCGGGGCAGTGCAGTCCGGCGTCCTCGATGGCGCGCATTGCCCCGATGGTCATCAGGTTGTTCGTGACGAAGAGCGCGGTCGGCCGCTCCGGCAGGGCAAGCAGATCGGCAGCCCGTGTCGTACCACCGTCCAGGCGCGAGTTACCCTCGCGCACGAGTGCGGCGTCCCACGCGATACCATGCTCCACGAGCGCCTGCCGGTAGCCGTCGAGACGTTGATAGGTCGAGGTCACGCCCGCGAGACCGGTGACGATGCCGATGCGCCGGTGCCCGAGCGCGATCAGGTGCGAGACCGCCTGATATGCACCTGCCACGTTGTCCGTCAGCACGGAGTCCGCACCGAGGCTCGCCAGCGATCGGTCCACGCAGACGACCGGCAGTCCCGCCGCGAGCAGGTCGGGCAAATAGGCGTGCTCGCCCGCGCTGGCGACGAGGATCAGCCCGTCCACCTGCCGCGAGTGCAGCAACTCGACGTATGCCTCCTCCTTCGCGACATCCTCATCGGTGTTGCCGAGCAGCAGGGTATACCCCGCGCCCCGCGCCGTATCTTCGACGGCGCGGACGAGGGTCGTAAAGAAGGGATTGGTGATGTCCGAGAGGATAAGGCCGAGAATGTGGGCGCGCTGCTGCTTCAAGGAGCGCGCGAGGCCATTGGGCCGATACCGCAGCGTCGTGATGCTTTCCCGTACACGCTCGGCGAGTGCGGGGCTGACGTATTTGTTATCGTTGAGGACGGCGGAAACGGTCGCGACAGAGACCTGCGCGCGCACCGCGACATCCCGAATGGTCACCATGCAGTCCTCTCATCGGTGAGGGTTCGGCCACCAGCGATACGATTAGCGAATCGTTTCGCTACTGTTATATCATCGTGATCGCCGAATTGCAACCGTTTTGTGCATACGTATTCAGGATTGCGTGCCGGACCGTTACAGTCATAGGCTGCGGATGTATTTAGGCAAACGGCGATGCGAACCGATCCAGCCGAAAAAGGTTAATGTCGTGGCGCGTTTCGCCACGCTCCGCGAGATCGGCCATGATCTCGCCGATCACGCTGGCGAACTTGAAGCCGTGGCCGGAGCAGGGCGAGGCGAACGAAATCTGTGGATAGGTTGGATGCGTATCAATGATGAAGTGGCCGTCCGGCGTGTTCGTGAACATGCAGGTCGCCATCATCATCGTCGGGCCCGTGCCGTCGGGGAAGTAGCGCGCGGCGAAGGCGCGCAGCATTCTCTCGTCGGCGTCGTTCGGTTCGGTGGGGAGCGTGTCCGGATCGCCCAACTCGCCGAGGTGGCGGTATCGGCCGAACTTGAAGCCCGGCACCGCGAACACGGGGAACCCGTAGAAGCGTCCCTCCGGGACTTCGAGATTGAAAACCGGGAAGCGCGATGGCGCGAAGTGATCGGGGCGTCGCGGCTGCAGCCAGGCAAGCACCTGCCGCTCCGGCACCGCGAGGCCCTCGAGCGTGGGCAGCATCCCCGCCATCCACGCCCCGGCGGTGAGGATAAGCGACCCCGCCTCGTAGACGCCACGATCGGTCGTCACGCATACGCCGTCCCCGCCGGTCGGCTGCCACTCCACTACTCGCTCGCGACCGTGAATCTCCGCGCCGCAATCGAGCGCGGCATTGACATGCGCGACGATTGACTGCTCCGGCCGCAGGAAGCCACCCTGCGGCTGGTACAGCGCGTACAGGTCGTGCGGCAGGTGGTAGCCGGGGAAGCGGCGACCGAGTTCCGCGCTCGTCAGCACCTCGTGTGGCAAGTCGTGGAGGTGTGCCGATGCGAGCGCGCCCTTGAAGACCCATCCCTCCGCCGGACCCGCGTCGATTGAGCCGGTGATGTGCAGAAGTTGCTCCCCCGCGCGCCGCTGAATTGCATCCCAGAGTTCGTACGCGCGGCGCAAGAGCGGGACGTAGGACGGGTGCTCGTAGTACGGCAGGCGAAGGATGCGCGTATAACCATGCGACGAGCCGCGACCGTGCGGGATATCGAACCGCTCCAGGCCGAGCACACGCCTACCGCGTTTCGCGAGGTGGTAGCACGCCGCGCTGCCCATCCCGCCGACGCCAACGACGATCGTGTCAAACGGCCGTGACACCGATTTCCTCTCGCATCGGAGCGACGGAGCGGGTGGATCCCCGCTCGACGAGGATGCCGGGAAAGAGCCGGACGACCGGTTCCATTGCGGGCGACGCGAGGAAATCCTGCAACAGCGCACGCGTCGCCTCGATCATCGCGTCCACCGGCTGGCGAATCGTCGTCAGCGAATACGACGACCAGCTCGCCATCGGGATATCATCGAAGCCAACCACACAGAGGTCCTGCGGCACAGCGAAGCCGAGTTCGCGAGCGCGATCAATGACGCCGAGGGCGATGATGTCGCTGGGACAGAACACCCCATCCGGCGGCTCGTCGCGCCCCAGCAAGCGCCCGGCCGCCTCATATCCGGCCTCGTAGGTGTAGGCCGCCTGCTCGCGCAACGGTTCCGCCGCCCCACGCTCCCGCAGACGCACGCTGAAGCCGCGCTCGCGATCCCGGTTCGTCGAGGAATTGATGTCCCCGGCAAGATATGCGAGCCGACGACAACCCGCCGCCAGCAAGTGATCGGCCGCCAACCCCGCCCCGTACAGATTGTCTCCGCAGATCGCGCTGACGTTCGCGCCGAGCAGGTACCGATTGAAGAGGATGACCGGCGTACCGACACGCGCGCACTCTTCGATCCGCGCCGAGGAGAGCGCGGCGGTGGTGATCACCAGCGCGTCCACCTGGTATTGCAGAGCTAGCGGCAAGATGTCGTCCACGTCCTGGCCCGGCCCGGCGGTGAATACCAGCGTCTGGAGACCGACCGCCTGCATCGCGTGGATAAACTTTTCCAGGACGTAGGGCTGGAACGGACTGCTGATATTGGACATCACCATGCCAACGATGTTGGTCCGGCGGGTGATCAGGCTGCGGGCGATCGCGTTTGGGGTATAGCCGAGTTCCCTTGCCGCCACCATCACCTTGTCGCGTGTCTCCGCCGAGATCGTCCGGTCATCTTTGAAGGCGCGCGATACGGTGGACTGATTGACCCCGGCGAGGCGCGCAACATCAACCGATGTAACTTTCCGCAAAGCGCCGTTTGCGCGCATGTTCATTCCTTCGCGTATCGGGCGCATGCGCGCCGCGCACGCGGCATCATAGCGTGTTCCTCGCCGGTCGGCGCGGGGAGCAGCCGCACCCTTATTTTACGGCCCCCATCGTCAACCCCTGGACGAAGTAACGCCGGATCGCGAAGGAGAGGACGAAGATCGGCACCATCACCACCAGGCCCGTGGCGCTCATCAGGTTCCATTGCACGCCGCGCACGCCGGCCGTGTTGAGCAGGCCGACTTGCAAGGTGACCGCCTCGCGCCGGGTGAGAATGAAGGCGAAAAGAAACTCGTTCCACGCCTGAATGAAGCAGAAGACGGTTGCGACGACCAACCCCGGCACAACGAGCGGCAGCGTGACGTGCCGCAGGATGCCGAGTTCCGTGCAGCCGTCCACCATGGCGGCCTCCTCGACCTCGGTTGGCAGTGTGTCAATGAATCCTTTGAGCAACCAGATCGCATATGGCATGGCGATCGAGAGGTTGACGATGATCAGCGCGAGGCGCGTATCAATCAGGCCGAACGTGCGGAACAGGTTAAAGAAGGGGATGACGACTACGACGGGCGGGATGAACTGCGTGGCGAGTACCCAGATGAGCAGCCCGGTGTTGCCCACGAAGGTGTAGCGTGAAAATGCGTATGCCGCCATCAGTGCAAGCGGAATGGCGATCACGAGCGTCGCGAGCGAGACGACGAGGCTGTTCTTCAGCAGCGGCCCGAACGAAAGGGGTGTCTCGAAGATGGCGCGGAAATTCTCGAGCGTCGGTGCGAAAAAGACCTTGAGCGAAAAGGCGTCCCCCTCAGTCTTGAACGCTGTCAGCGCAATCCAGAGGATCGGCATGAGGATGAAGGCGAGTGTCACGGCGTAGGCGACGACCTCCGCTGCCCGGCCAGCAACATCGCCGACGGAGCGTGCCGCCACGCGACGCGGCACATCTGCGGCCGCCACTGGCTGATCCACGGTAGACGTCATCTCAGACGCCCCTTTCCAGGAATGCCTTGACATACAGAAACGCGAACACCGACAGGAACGCCACGAGGACGATCGCCAGGGCGGAGGCATAGCCCATGTCGAGGTTCTTGAAGCCCACCTGGTAGACGTAGAAGTTGAGGGTCTGCGTGGACCGGCCGGGCCCGCCGCCCGTCATCGTCACCACCTGATCGAACATCTTCAGCGAAAAGATCGTCTTCAGGAGCGCGACGATCAGGATCACCGGCCGAAGGAGCGGCAGCGTGATGTAGCGGAAAAGCTGCCAGTTCGTCGCGCCGTCCAGCTTCGCCGCCTCCCCAACCTCCAGCGAGATTGCGCCGAGCGCGCCGAGGAACATCAGGGCAATGAGCGGCGCCCAACCCCAGACTTCCGACATCGCGAGCGAGAACATCGCGGACGTGGGGTGACCGAGCCAGACGAGGTCTTTGAACGGCGGGAAAATCGCGCCGATCATCTTCTGGTACACGCCATAGGAGTTGCTGAGCATGAACCGCCACGAAAACCCCTTCAGCGTCGGGCTGACCGCGAACGGGAAGATCAGGAGCGTCTTCATCACGGTACTCATCCGGCTCGGTTTCTGCAGCAGAAGCGCGATTGCCAGCCCGATCACCACCGAGAGAGCGACCGAGAGCGCCGTAAATTGGAGCGTCACAACGACGCCATTGCGGAATCCCTCGTCTTCGAACGCACTTCGATACTGATCCAGTCCCACCCAGCCCCCGATAGTCGGGGAGGTCAGTTTCCACGCATGGAAACTGACCCAGAGAGCGTAGAGGAGCGGATATGCGGTCGTCGCCAGCACGACGAGCAGGGCCGGCGCGAGCAAGAAGAATTTCGTGTACTTACCGCGCATACACAACCCCCTTGGGAAGTAGCCAATAGCCGGAGCGGGCCTGTACCCCGCTGGCTACCGTCTACTGGCAAGCGCTGACTACGCCTTCAGTCTGCCCGACTTAATAAGGACATCGTTCACGTCCTTCTGCGCCTTATCGAGCGTGGCCTGCACGGGTTTCCCACCCGCCATCTCATTGATAGCAGTCTCGATGATCGTCTCGACCTGCGGCCACTCGGGGATGAGCGGCTCGGTGCGCGCCGTCTCGAGACTCTTCACCATCACCGTGTGCAGATTCCCCCACGTGGCATTGATCTGCGGGTCTTTCAGGTTGGTGTAATGCACCACGACGACGTTGTTCGTCTTCGGGTCACTCTTGTCGAGCGCGACTTCCTTCTCCACCGGCACGCTGGTTAGCCAGCGCAGATACTCGAAGGCTGCGTCCTGATGCTTGGACGACTTAAGGATGCCCGTGGGCCAGATCTGCGCATACGACACAGGTGCCTTGCCCGCCCATCCGGGTGCGGGCACCACGCCGACATTATCCTTTACCTCCGGCGCGGCATTGGCAGGATCCGTGAAGTTGGCGTAGATCCACGACCACCCGACGAACATCGCCGAGCGTCCCTTCTGGAACTCGACATTGGCGTCTGCCTCGCCCCATGTCGTGGAGGCCGGGTCCGTGAGTTGGTCCTTGCGCAGGAGATCAACGTACGCCTGCGTGGCCTCCACGCCCTGCGGGTTGTTGAAGATCGGCTTGTAATTCGCGTCGAACACGTCACTGCCGTTGCCCCACACATGATTCAGCCAGGCGAAGACGTTTTGCCCGGCGTTGATGCCGTAGTTCACGGACATCGGCCGAATGCCGCCACCCTTCTCCTTGATCGTCTTGCCGACTGCGGAAACTTCCTGCCAGTTCGTCGGCGGCTTCAGGCCGAGTTTGTCGAAGATGTCTTTGCGATAGTAGAGGACTTGTGCGTGACCCCGGAGCGGCACGCCATAGATCGTCTTGCCATCATCTGAACTTGATGCCTTCACGTACGCGTCCGGGAAATCCTTCAGGTCCATGTTCGCCTTGGCGAGCCGGTCGTTGAGCGGCAGGAGATAGGGCTTAATGCCCGTGCCCCAGCTGTCTACCCAAGCGACATTGTCATAGGTGCCCGTGCCCGCGACACCCTCCGCAAGCAGTTTCTGCTGGAATGCGTTGTAGGGTCCGGCGTCCCACGTCACTTCGATGCCCGTCTGCGTCGTGAATTCGGTCGCCGTGCGCTTCGTCAGGGCGGTGAACTGGCCCGCAGTCGGGCAGCAGATGAGATAGTTCAGTTTCGTGCCGTTATACGGCTTGCCGGGTGTCGGCACGAAGGCGCCACCGCCCGAGGCTGCCTGGCTTGAGGCCGCAGCGGTCGTCGGTTGGCCGACGGCCGTCGCCTGCGCGGCGGGCGCTGTGGCTACGGCCGCAGTCGTACCGGTCGTTGCGGTCGGGCTCGTCGAGCCACCGCACCCGACCATGAGCACGGAGAAGATGACCAAGATGGCAGGAAAGAGCAGATGCTTGCGTATCCTCATGGGGTTTTCCTCTCGTCCGCCCCGGTAGATCGGGGGCAATTACCGACACTGCCGCAGTCGCCTTGATCGTCCGCAGGCCTCCCTTCAGCGCGCTTGTATGTACCGGATTCGGTGCCACAGGCGGCACGATGTTCCAAGTCCATTGATTGCATACGTATGCATTGGATGATAAAGTGCCGATGAGCGTTTGTCAATCTTTCGGTAATGTATCGCCGTGATTCATGCCGCGCTATCGCCGTATTAGCACAGGAAGCGAGGAACGATGATGACACAGGAGCAATCCGCACCCTCTCCAACCCCGACGAAGCGCGACGAACCGGCGAAACGCGACGTGTCCATGCCCGCCGCGCGCCCGAGTGCGCCCGCGATGCCGATCATGCTGCGCGACAAGGGCGATATTCTCGACATGCGGGCCGAGGCGGGCGGTCCCGCGCGGCACAGCATGCGCGGCTTCGACCCGGATTACGTCGACATCGTGGACTACATCGTCCGTATCACGCACCGCATCTGGGAAGAAAAGGCGGTCGGCCTGATCTACGAGACGTATGGGCACAATGTGGCTGTATGGACGTCCGATGGACTGACGAAAGGGCGCGAAGCGATCGTCGCCAATACCCTCCGCGCGCTCTCGGCATATCCGAACGTGAGGATTTACGTAGATGAGGTTGTCTGGAGCGGGAACGACGAGGACGGATTCCATACCTCCATGCTCGCGACTTCGACTCGCTACAACACGGGGTACTCCGCATACGGCCCGCCCACCGGGCGACCGGTCACGCGCCGGGGAATCGCCAATTGCTTCGTGAAGAACAACCGCATCATCGAGGAGTGGATCGTCCATGATGAGTTGGCCGTAATCCGGCAACTCGGGTTTGATCCCTTCGTGGCGGCGGCGCGGATGGCGCAAGCGGAGGCGGCACGCGGCATGCGGCCCGTGACTGTCGGCGAGGATGAGCGGATCGTCGGCCAGTATGTGCCGGAACCGTATCCACCGGCGCAGGGCACGGGCTTCGACATCGAGGACTTCGTCCGCCGTAGCACGCACGAGATCTGGAACCGCCGGATGCTAAACACAATCAACGACTACTACGCGCCGAATCTCCGCTGCCACGCCACATCCGCGAAGGAACTGCACGGCCTCGGCGACTACAAGGTGCATATCCTCAATCTGCTCGGCGCTTTCCCGGATGCGTACATCGTGGTGGATCACCTGTATTGGAACGACCTCGGTGGCGGCAACTACCGCACCGCGATGCGCTGGACGCTCCTCGGCACGCACGGCGGGCCGGGAATCTATGGATCACCCACTGGCAAGCACGTCCGGCTGATGGGTATCACCCAACACCGCGTCGAAGACGGCAAGATCGTCGAGGAATGGAGCGTCTACGACGAGTTCGCGCTCCTAAAGCAACTTGCCCCCGTGGACTGACCGTATCCCATTGTCGCCGTGCGGGGAAGGGGTGGTCAGCCTCTCTGGAGCAAGTTCCCCTCCCCCGCCGTAGCGGGGGAGGGAGCCTCGTACAACTGCTTCATCAGGTTGAACTCGCCGTACTCGGTCCATTCCTGCACAAACTTGCCCCCCGCGACGTGATACTGCGTGATCCCAAGCACGCGCACGCGGTG
>JBBSFO010000004.1:0-25630 GCA_038238655.1 Thermomicrobiales bacterium
CGAGCGCCTTGCCCTTGATGTCCCACAGTGCGTGATCCACCGCGCTGATCGCGGTGTTGAGCACCGGCCCACCGACCCAGAAGGCGCCGCGATACATCTCGTGCCAATGCTGCTCGATGCGTGAGGCGTCCTTGCCTTCGAGGTAGCGGGCAAGCTCGCGGACAGCCGCGATCACCGCGCCTTCCTTGCCCTCCAACGTCGCCTCGCCCCATCCGTGGATGCCCTCATCTGTCATGACTTTAATAAGAATCCACGGACGGCCCTTCGCCGCCGCGTAATGCGTCTCGATGCCGGTAATCTTCATTGCATCCCTCCATCGCGTGGGTATCCAGTTGTCAACAGAAACGGGCATGATGGTACTGTCGGTAGGAGAGGGCGTCAACGCGGTTTCGCTCTATGCAGGCATGTCCCTACCAATGCAGCGTCACTCTGGTGCATCGCCGATACCGAGTACGGTGTCCACTGGGATTATCAGTTCCGGCAGCACCGTCGAGATGAGCGTATCCCCGGCGCGGGCGGTGACGATCTGCCGATACGCGCCGCCGTACGGATCGCTATGCCGCTCGATGACGTTCGCGTTGAGGTCCACGAGCCACGCTTCCGGGATACCCGCCGCCGCGTATCGGGGAAATTTCGTTCTCCGGTCGGAATCGTGCGACGAGTCTCCGACTTCGATGAGGATGAACAGGTCGGCGGGTGTCGGGAGCGCGGTGTACTCGCGGTCCCGCAACACGAGAATGTCCGGCTGCGGCATGCTCTCGTCATCGAGTCGAATCGGGTTCTGCACATCAACAATCGCGATCGTCCCGACTTGTCGGTTGAGAATGCGGTTTAATGCTCGCACGGCGTTTGCGTGACGCACCCCGATTGCAGCCATGTGATACATCTCCCCGCCGAGCAGTTCGATCCGTTCATCCTCATCGAGAATACCCTTCTCCGCCATCTGCTGGTATTCATCCGCAAAGAGAGGGCGATGGTACACACCGCTCTCATCCTCGGTGTACATCTCGCCGCCGATCAGTTCGATCCGCTCATCTTCATTCAAGATGCCTGTCTCTGCCATTTGCTGGTATTCGTCTGCGGTGAGCAGGCGCCGGAGTGTCGTTGCGATCATTTGTTATGCTCCTCGTCGCCCGGTCGGTGTGCCATGTGTGGGAAAAGTGTATTACGCACTCGAACCGTGAATGTGGACGACGAGCCAGCGATCCCAACGCCAGTTGAGGACGAAGGTACGCCTGCCGAACGGCTCGTCGCGCAGATGGAAAGTGACGATTGCAACATCGCCGAACTGCTGTGTCCGCATGTCGGCCTGCGTGCGGACGACTTCGCTGCCGCCCGCCGCACGGACAGCGGCAATCGTTGCGGCAAACTGAGCGCGGATACCCGGTTTATCGAGGCGGGTCAGGTAGGCGCTGGCAGGCCAGAACGCGGTCACGTCCTCCGCGATGTGCGCCATCATCGCGTCGAGGTCCATGCGGCGGAAGGCGCGGCTGAAAGCGAGCAGCGTTTCTTCGGGGGTCATCTCATCGGCGGGCATCGGCGCTCCCTACACACTGATCGTCAGTACATCACCTGCCGGAAGCATCACCGCTTTCGCGCCAGTATGCAATGGGAGGTTCGAAGCTTGGAGTTCGGAGTGTCTCGTCGAATTCCCGCCCCGAACTTCGAACTCTTCGCTCATTGCCCATCGCGCATTGCTCGGCTATCGTTCCGCGAGAATGATTCGCGCATGCAGGAAGGAGCCGCACACCGTGCCGCACGTCGAATATGCTGAAATGACGTTACCGGACTTTGGCCCACCGCAGGTCGAGCCGGAGATTCCTGTCGCAACGTACATGGCGCGGCTGCGCGAAACACGGGAGCGTGCCGCCTACTCCGGCTACGACGCACTGCTTGTCTACGGCGACCGCGAGCACCTCGCCAATATCGCGTATCTGACGGGATATGACCCGCGCTTCGAGGAGGCGCTACTGATCCTCGCGCCGGGCCGCCCGCCGACACTGCTCGTTGGCAATGAGGGAATGGCGTACGCCGCGCTCAGCCTTGTACCAACGGAAAAGGTGCTGTATCAGAGTTTCAGCCTGCCGGGCCAGCCACGGGGTGACAGCAAGCCGCTCGCGACGATCCTGCGCGAGGCCGGAGTCGTGCCGGGGTCGAAGATCGGCATCGCGGGCTGGAAATACTTCCTGCCAGTCGAGACGGCGACCCCCGCCGCATGGATCGAGGCGCCCGCGTACCTCGTGGACACCCTGCGGGAGATGCGCTGCACGGCGCTAAACGCCACCGCCCTGTTCATGGACCCGGCGCACGGCCTCCGCGCGATCAACGATCTGGACCAGCTCGCTCGCTTCGAGTACGCCGCCACGCTTAGTTCCGAGGCGATCAAGAACGTCTTGTTCCACGTGCAACCGGGCATGACCGAATACGACGCTGTGCGCCTGATGGGACTCAACGGCTTCCCGCTCGCCTGTCACCCGATGTGCTCGGCGGGCGCGCGTGCGGTGGCCGGATTGCCCAGCCCGTCCAGCCGCGTCTTGCAGGAAGGCGATCCGGTGACGGTCGCGCTCGGCCTTTGGGGCGCGCTCAACGCCCGCGCCGGCTTTCTTGTGCGCGACGCGGACGGCTTGCCAAGTGGCATACGCGATTACGTAGAGAAACTCGTCGCTCCCTATTTCGGTGCGGTCGTCGCGTGGTATGAGGCGGTTGGCATCGGGGTGGCAGGTGGCGAACTGTTCGCAATTATTGACAAGCATCTCGGCGACCCCTTCTTCGGCGTCGGCCTCAACCCCGGACATTTGATCCACCTCGATGAATGGCTGAACTCGCCGATCTTCCGTAACTCGCGCCAGCAACTCCGCTCCGGTATGGCCTTGCAAGTAGATGTCATCCCGGCGACGCATTCACCCTATTTCACCACAAACATCGAGGACGGGATCGCCCTCGCGGACGAGCCATTGCGCGCATCGTTTGCGGCGAAGTACCCGGAGGCATGGGAACGCATTAAGCAGCGGCGGGCCTTCATGCAAGACATCCTCGGCATCCGCCTGAAGCCGGAAGTGCTCCCCTTCTCCAATATCCCCGCGTATTTGCCGCCCTTCTGGCTCTCTCCACAGCGCGCGATGCGCGTCGCGTGAATGAGGCGATGGTGCGAGAGCATGCGCGGAACAAGCAATGAGTCGGGGTCGGGGTCCGGGTCGGGGTCCGACCGAAGCCACGACGTACCATTAGATAGATCAGCCATTCATCATTCTGTAGCAGACCCGACCGCTTGGCCGAGGTATGCGCCGTGCTTGACGAGCGTTTCCTGCACCCACGCGACCGGCACATCGCGCGGAGAGATGCCCTCGGCGATGGCGAGCGCGGCGGCCGTCCCCGTCGCCTCACCCATTGCGAATGACGGCGGCATGACGCGGATCGCGCCTAGCGCCTCATGCGTCGCCGAAACGCAGCGCCCGGCGACAAGCAATTGCTCAACACCTTGCGGCACAAGGCATCGGTAGGGGATTTGGTAGGCGTTCGCGGTTTCGCCCCGGTTAGAGATGCCGCCGCCGCTGTCCGTCGGGCTGTGGATGTCCATCGGATAGGCGCAGTAGGCGATGGTGTCCGGAAAGTCGCGCCCGGAGATCAAATCCTCCTGGGTCAGCGTGTATGCGCCGACGATCCGGCGCGTTTCGCGGACGCCGACTTGCGCGGCGGTATCAATGAGCGTGCAATTCGCGAAGCCGGGAACGTACGTGCGCAGAAAGGCGAGAATTTCCATCACCTGCCGCCGCCCGATGATCTCCGCGCGCGTCAGGTCGTCCGCATTTGTGCCATCGGTCCCCTGGATGCGACTGACATTCACGCGCCAAACGCCCTCCTGCGGGCTTTCGTACAAACTCAGTCGCTCGCGTGGGATGGTGTAGTCGCCGTTCGCCTGCGCCGCCTTGATGCACGAACTGAAAGCCATCCGCTGTGCGATCTCCTCCGGATGCTCTTTGAAGTAGGCGGCAACCTGTACGCCGTCCACATTGCCGACGCGGAAGAACATCGTCATCGGCTGCGTCAGGCCGTCCGACTGTCGGCCAACATGGAAGGGCACACCCGCCCGCGCCGCCACGTCCGCGTCCGCCGAGCAGTCAATCGTCGTCCGGGCGCGCACTGCCTGGAGGCCGCCCTTGTTGTGTAGGATTGCGCCACGGACGGTGGCGCCGTCCATCAACGGATCAATGAACATGGTGTGGAGCAGCAATTCGACACCGTAATCGAGGCACATTTCCGCGCTCACCAATTTCATCGCCTCAGGGTCGAATGGCGTGACGCCGGTGTGACCGTGCTTCATGTACGCCGATTTCGCAACGGCGGCAGGGACCTTGGACGGATGGATCGCGCCGCCCATCGCCTCCATGCGGCGCACCAGTTCATCGAAAACGCCCTGGATTAGTTGCGTCACGCCGTCCGCGCTGTAACTGGTCATGAACGGGCCGACGAGGCTCGCGGTGGCATTGCCGCCGAGGAAGCCATACCGCTCGACGAGCAGGGCTTTCGCTCCGGTCTTCGCCGCGCCAATTGCCGCGCCCAGTCCTGCCGGCCCACCACCGATGACGAGCACGTCCGTTTCTCGCACCACCGGGACATCGCGCTGATACGATACTGTCTCCATCATCTTCTCCTCCGTGTGCTAGGCGCGGCGCGAGAATCGCGGGTCAAGGGCATCGCGCAGACGATCCCCGAAAACGCCGACGCTGAGCACGACCAGACTGAGGGCGATGCCCGGCATCGTCGAAATCCACCACGCCGTATTCAAATAGTCCCGGCCGTTGGCGATCACGAACCCCCAACTCGGCTGCGCCGCGCTCGTCCCCAGACCGAGGAAACTGAGCGACGCCTCCGAGATGATCACCAGCCCCATCTCCACCGTCGCGATCACCAGAAAGGGCGCGACCAGGGCGGGCGCGATATGCCGCAGCAAAATGCGCGGCGTTCCCGCGCCGCTCGCACGCGTCGCCGTGACAAACTCGCGTTCGCGTGTCACCAGTGTCGTCGCCCGCGCCACGCGCGCGAAGACGACCCAGCGGGTGAAGGCGAGCGTGATGATGATATTCGTGATACTCGGCCCCAGCACGGCGGCAATCAGGATGGCGAGCAGGATCGAAGGGAAGGCAAGTTGAATATCCGCCAGCCGCATGATGACGTTGTCCCACCCCCTGCCGAAGTACCCCGCGACCAGCCCGAGGAGGGACCCCGCGATACCGGCGACGACAATCGTGGACAGGCCGATCAGGAGCGAGATCCGCGCGCCGCGCACGACCTGCGCCAGCACGTCTCGCCCTACCTGGTCGGTGCCGAGCCAGGCGTGTGTGCCATTCTCCAAAACCGTACCCGGCGGCTTCACGCGCTGCCCGATCTGCACTGTCAGTGGGTCATAGGCGATGAGCAGTGGCCCGACCAGCGCGATCAGTGCATACACGGCGAGGGGGATCGCCATGATCGCCACCGGTCGCCACGCGCGGCTGAGACGTCGCCGCGCTCGCTGCCTCGGCTGCCCGATCAGCGCAGACGAGGTGGCATCGGTCGTGATCGGGGCGGAGGTCCGCGATTCGGCGCTCATAGATAGCGAATCCTGGGGTCGAGATAGCCGTAACTGATGTCAACGAGCAGATTGACGAAAACAAAACCGGTCGTGATCACGAGGATACCCGCTTGGATGACCGGGTAATCGCGGTTCCCGATCGCCGTGACGAGCAGTTGGCCCGCACCGGGCCACCCGAACACCGTCTCGACAATCACCGCCCCACCGAGCAGACTGCCGATCTGCAACCCCACCACGGTGACCACCGGGATGAGCATGTTCCGCATCGCGTGGCGGGCGATGACGGTGCCGCGCGGCAACCCCTTCGCTTGCGCCGTGCGGATATACTCCTCGCCCAGGACTTCCAGCAGGCCGGTGCGAATCAGACGGGTGAGGACACCGACGAGCGGCAGGGCGAGCGTGATCGTCGGCAGAATGAGATGTTTGATGCCCCCGATGCCGGAACTGGGCAGCCAATGCAGCCGCCGTGCGAAGATCAGGATAAACATCAGCCCCAACCAGAAGTTGGGGAGCGATTGGCCGAGCAAGGAAAGCACGGAGACGAGCGTATCCACCACCGACCGGGGGCGCAGCGCCGCGACGACGCCGAGGGGGAAACTGAGCACACACCCAGTCAGCATGGCACAAAGGGCGAGCGTCGCCGTCGCCTTAAATCGCCCCCCGACCGCACGGATGGCCGGTTGGTTGAGGCGGAGGGACTGGCCCAGATCGAGCCGCACGACGTGGGAGAGGTACTGGACGTACTGCACCGGCACCGAGCGGTCGAGGCCGAGCTGACGACGCAGGGCGGCGACATTCTCCTTGGAGGCCTCCGGGCCGGCGATCAGTTGCGCGGGATCGCCGGGAACGAGGCGCACGCAGATGAACACGACGGTCAATGCGCCCCAAAGGACGAAGACCGAGAATCCCAGTCGGCGAAGGATGTACGCCGTCATCGCGTTGCCTTGTCCGCACCGGTCGGCCGTCGTGCGCCGGTCGTTCCCCGCACCATGCTACTTCTGCACCGTGACATTCGCGAACGACGGGATGTTGTTCGGTATCGGCGTAAACCCGCTGATCTTCTTGCTGTAGACGTAGTTCTCGGTCAGGTCGAACGGGAAGAGTCCGACCGCGTTGTCCCAGATGATTTTGTTCGCGTCGGCATAGAGCGAGGC
This sequence comes from Thermomicrobiales bacterium, assembly GCA_038238655.1. GTDB lineage: Bacteria > Chloroflexota > Chloroflexia > Thermomicrobiales > JALYUS01 > JALYUS01. The sequence goes on from JBBSFO010000004.1 coordinate 6,727, forward strand.
ACGCTGCTTCTGATCGGCCGCGCCGGCGGCGTCGAGGAGGTCCTTGTCCAGCGCCGGGTCGCCGAAGCCATTGCGGTTTGCCGAGGCGATGTACAGGCGGCGCAGCGTGAAGTCCGCATCGCCGGTCAGCACCTGATTCGTTTGCAACTGCATGTCCCAGTCGAGTTTGACGTTCTTGTCGAGCCAGATCGCGGGTTCCTGCTGGTTGCTCTTCACCTTTACGCCTACCGCGTTCCAGTACGAGACGAGCGTGTCCGCAATCGCCTGGATTTGCGGTCCGCCCGTGATCGTCCAGTGCATGTCAATCTCCGGCCCTTGCTTATAGCCGGCATCGGCGAGCAGTTGCTTCGCCTTGGCCGGATCGTACGCATACGGCGTCTGCGGCGCGAAGCCGAAGACGGAGGCGGGAATCGGCGCTTGTGACCGCGTGCCGATGCCGCTGAGAAGGTTCTTCACCATGCTGTCCACATCCACGGCATAGAGCATCGCCTGACGCACGCGCTTGTCCATAAAGGGCGCGCGCGCGGAGTTCATCCAGACAAAATAGTAGGTGTAGGAGAGGGATGGGGCAACGGTGAGGTTCTGGTTCTGCTTCAGTTTCGGCAACTGATCCGGCGGGATCGTCCAGGTGAGGTCAATCTCGCCGGTTTCAACGGCAGTGAGCCGCGCGGTGACCTCGGGGATGATCCGGAAAATCAGTGTTTGCAAGCCGGGTGCGCCCCCCCAGTAACTGGTATTGGCTTCGAGCGTCAGCGAATCGTCCGGCTTGAATTCGGTCACTTTGAAGGGGCCGGAGCCAATCGGCTTCGTGTAAAAGCTATCCTGGTTGAGCTTCGCCGCCGGGAGAATGTGCATCAACGCCGCACTGGCGAGGACAGTGCCGATTGGCGCCTTGAACTTCATGCGGGCGGTGAGCGGGTCGGGCGTCTCGACCGTGTCGAGCGTGCCCCAGAGCGGCTGAATCGGCCCTTTCTGTTGGGTGATGCGGTCGAGCGTCGCCTTGACATCGGCGGAGGTGAGCGGGGTGCCATCGTGGAACTTCACGTCCGGGCGCAGCGTGAAGACCCAGGTTTGCGGGTCCGGAACTTCCCATTTGGTGGCAAGCGATGGCTTGTAATCCCCACTGACCGGGTCCTTGGTCACCAGTTGATCGAATATTTGCCGCCCAACGGTCAGGGTCGGGCCGCCTAGCGAGTTCGAGCCGGTGGGGTCGAGCGAGGTGAGTTTGTCGGGATGCGCGACCCGAAGCGTGCCCGCCGACTGCCGGCTCGTTGTCCCCGCCGCTGCGGAGGGCGCGGCAGCGGTCGGCACCGCCTGGGGAGCCGCTGGAGCTGCCGTGCCGACCGCTGCCGCCGGGGCAGCCGTGGGCGCGCCCGCAGCGGTAGAGGCCTTGGCGGCGGGCGTATCGGTGGCCGTACTGCCGCTGCCACCGCATGCCGCGAGGATCGCCGTTGCCGCGCTCGCACCCGCCAGCGTGAGGAATGTGCGCCGTCGCAAAACCCGGTCGTGTGCCTGCATCTGAACCTCCCTCGCTCTCTGCCGTGCCGCCACACGGCAGCACCTGTCTCTTCCCCTCAGTTCTTCGATCCCTCGATCGCGCCGCCCGCGAACCCGAATGGGCGACCGCGCGAAAGATCGCCGGGAAACGGACGGAGCGCAGCGCCGCAGAATGGGCAGAAGCGGACCGCCCAGTACCGCAACTCCGGCAACCCCGCACCGACCGTCTCGGCATCAGTCCCGTACAGTAACCAGCCCGTCGGGCCGTTCACCGGCGTCGCGAACGTCACCTCGACCGCGCTGCCGAACTCCTCGCAGCACCACGGATTCCCGTCCGTCGGCGGAACGTGCGGCATCGCGCGCTCACGCTTCCCGGGCCTGCGGCGCGGCGCGGCGCTCGCTGCCATCGGCGGCAATCCCGAAGAGCGCGGCGGCATTGCCGCCCATCACCCGCGACCGCACGGCAGCATCGGGAAACGCGGCGGCGATCCGCTCCGGCAGGTCACGGTCGGCGAAGGGCCAATGGGAGCCGTAGACGAGGTGTTCGACGCCCACGGAAATCCGGACGATGTCGCCGAGGTCTTCCGGTCGCCCCACGGACTCGCATGGATGGGTGCCGAGCCAGACTTGCCGCTTTAGGTACGCGCTGATGCGATCGGTGTAGTGGGGAATGTCCCGCCGGTTCTCGTTGTACTCCTTGTCCATCCGTAGCATGATGTGCGCGAACCACGAGATACCCGCTTCGAGAAACAGGACGCGCAGGTCGGGGAACCGGGCGAAGACCCCCGTACCGACCATCGAGACGAGATTCGCCATTGCGACGAGCGGCTGGCTCATAGCGTGCTGCTCGAAACGGCTGACGAAGACCGGGGTGACGCTCGGTGTGCCGGGCAGCACGAGATCGCCGCCGCCGTGGAGGATCACCGGCAGCCCTGCGTCTACCGCCGCCGCGTAGATCGGATCGTAGCGGCGGTCGCCCCAGAGCGGGTCCGTGCCACCCATCGGCAGGAGCACTGCCGCAACGCCGCAATGACCGGCGTACCGGGCAATCTCTCGCGCGGCATCCTCGGGTTCCTGCGGCGCGGCGACCAGCGCCCCGTGGATGCGACCCTGCTCGCCGAGCCAGACCGCATCGAGCCAGCGATTGTAGGCACGGGCGAGCGCGCCGGCGTATGCCGCGATCGGCAGGCCACCGATCTTCAGGATGTGCGTCGGCAAGGCGACACCGGCGGCGATGCCATCACGATCCATCTGCGCGATCAGATCGCCCGGCGTGCGGGCAGGAAGCGGGAGGTCACGCTCCGGCGCGCGGAGCGAGGGGTAGAGCGTCCCGTGCAACGACCACGGCGGATTCGGCGCCGGTTCGGCGATGGCCCGCCGCCACGGCAGGTCGGTGTACGGGACGAGGTCTTCACGCAGGTCCGCGATATGGAGATCGGCATCAATGATACCAGGCGGGCAATTGGTCATCTCAGACGTATACCTTCACGATACCGGCCTCGACCATCACAGGATACCGGCGCAGCTTGACACGCGGGTAGGCGAGACACTGCCCCGTTGTAATATCGAACTCCAGTGAGTGCCACGGGCAAACGACGATTGACCCCTCCCGCTCCCACTGCGGTCGCCAGTCCACCGCTGCCGACGTAGCGAGTGTCCCCGTCACCTTGCCGGTACAGAGCGGCCCCCACTGGTGGAAGCAGAGATTCGGGATAGCATAATATGCGCCCGCGACATTGAATACCCCGATTTCGACGCCGCGCGCTGTGATGATCCGAACGCTACCTGGCGTCAGTTCGTCGGTTGTGCCCACATCGTACGCCGTCGCCATCCCTCAGCGCTCCATCGCCACCGGGCACGGAACGCGCTGCGTCGCATTCGGCATCGAGATACCGAGCGCGCGTAGCGCATTCTCCCCCATGATCTTCCGCTTCACATCGGACGGCACGGGGATGTCGTAGACCTTTTTTGGGTGGTCGAAATCGTGGTGCGGGTAGTCCGAGGCGAAGAGAACCGTCTCTTCGCCGCCGATCAGGCGAATGACATCCGCCATGTCGCGCAGCGATTCCGGCTCCTCGATTGGCTGCGTCGCGTAGTACATGTTCCGTCGCATGTACGCGCTTGGCGGCTCCGCGAGCGGCATCCGCTCATCGCCATAGCGCTCCCACGCCCAATCAAGCCGCTGCATCAGGTGCAGCACCCACGAGATGCCCGCCTCGATGAAAATCATCCGCAGGCGCGGGAAGCGCACCGGCACGCCCGTACTGAGCAGATTGGTGAGTGAGGCCATCAAGGCGATATTGTGGCTATAGGTGTGCTGCGAGAACCAACTGTCGAACTGCCGCAGGTTGAAGGGCAGGACGGGAAGCAGGAGCGTGCCGCCCGCGTGGTACATTACGGCGATGTCCGCCGCCTGCGCCGCCTCATAGATCGGGTCGTAGCGGCGGTCACCCCAGAGCGGATTGACGCCGGAGGTCGGCAGCACGACGCCGACGACCTGCTCCATCTTCGCGTACCGCTCGATCTCCCGTGCCGTCCCTTCCGGGTCCTGCGGGGCGGCAATAATGCCGCCATAGAAGCCGCGCTCCCGCGTCAGGTACCGATCCGTGATCCAGCGATTGTAGGCGCATGCAACGGCGAGGGCGTATGCCGGATCGGGCTGCCGGGCAAGCCCGAGGCAATACTCAGGAAACAGCACGGCGAGATCAATCGAGAGCGCGTCAAGGTCCGCGCGCAAGGTCTGCGCGGTAAGCGAGACAGATCGCCGCGGCTCCCATTGGCCGGGGAAGTTCGGGAAAAGGCGCGCATTGCCCCCGAACGGCGGGATCGGCTGCCGCTCTGCGATCACGCGACGCCACGGCGCGTCGCAATACGTCGCCAGTTCGTCGGCATCTTCGAGCAGGTGGACATCCAGATCAACGATCGGGATGTCATCGAGTCGCATCTTGCTTGGAACGCCGGTGGTGGGAATCCACGTTGCCATCATGTTCCTCACTCCCCGCCCATGTGCACACGTCGGTTCATCGCGCGACGATTGTCGCATAGACAGGGGCGAATACGCGACGCGTCACTTTCTGATCGTCAGTGATGCCACGAGTAATCCGCGCCCCGCGCGTGCGTCGGCGCGATCAGTCAGAGAGCGCTTCGACGACAACCGAACCGGCGACGACATCCTGGAGCGTCAGACGGCTGGCGAGGTTTTCGGCGATATAGCCCGCCGCCAGGCGATTCGAGGCTTCCGCCCCGGTTTGATCGGCGAAAATGCTGACGGAGGCGAGGCTGCTGTTGCCGCCATCCACGACGTAAAAGGCGATAAAGCCCGGCGCGTCGCGGATGATCGGCACGAACCCCTCCGTGACGATGCGCACGATGACGGCGGTCGGCCCGCTCGTTGTGTAGCGTCGCACGCTCATGTACATGGGAATCTCCTTTGTCGCTTGCATGCGGATCAAAACGAGCGGATGATTCCGGTGGAATCCGCCCTGGTGTTATAGCAGAAAGGGAGGCCGGCGCGATGGACCAGAAAACCGTTCCCGAAGCATGGGTGACACTGGCGACCGAGGAGCAAATTCGCGCGCGGGTACCGGCGGACGCGCCCCGGCATCCGTACGACTTCGGCTTCCTCGCGCCGATGTCCCGCCTGACGCAGGCGCATCCCACAATCGGGCCGAAGTTCTCCGCGCTCTTCGCCCAGATCATGTTCGCACCGGGCGCGCTCACGCGGCAGGAGCGGGAAATGGTCGCGGCGGTCGCGGCAGCCGCACAGGATTGCTACTACTGAACGTCCTCCCACGCGGAGTTTCTGCGTGTCGAGAATGGCAATCCGGCATTGGTCGAGGCGATCAAGGAGCAGCGGTGGCGCGATCTGTCCGATCTGTCCGACCGCCAGCGCGCTCTGTGCACCGTCGCCGAAAAGATGAGTGCGACACCGACCCGAATGACGGAAGAGGATTGGCAGCCACTTCGCACGCTCGGCTTCGACGACCATACCTGCCTGGAAGTCGCGCACATCGTCGGCATCTTCAACTACCTCACCCGCCTTGCCGATGGCCTCGGCCTCCAACTCGATCCCGCGACCCGCGCCGCCGCCGAAGGTGGCCCCGCGCTGGAACGACCGACGTAAAGGAGCATTTCTATGAACAACGTGATGGAGAGTGATTTCGCGCAATTCGTGGGTTTGTTCACGCAAGCGACAGAGAAAGTGTCTCGGCAATACATGCAGTTGCCCGTCGCGGGACGCGAGAATCCCGAATACCGTGAACGCGTTTACTGTTACGAACTCTATCATCAGTTGCGATTGCAGATGGAAAATTTCCGATATTCTTTAGGTGGTGAAATCGATAAGTCGGGTCATCCGCTCATCTGTGGAGGTAACTTAGATAGGGTTAAGCCTGATCTCTTAGTGCATGAGCCAGGCTCTATGGAAAGAAATTTGGCGGTTATCGAGGTGAAACCGATTACTGGAAGAATGCCTGGCATCGCGAAGGATTTGAAAAGCCTCACCGCGTTCTGCGGAGAAGGGAGATATCACCGTGCGATCTATGTGATTTATGGTGGTAATGAGGCGAGATTCGATAAGTTCAGAGACAAGATAACGACCCTAAAGGATCAGCACCCGGAGGACATCAATCTATGCTTGATTGACATCTATCTACATCAGAAGCCTGGTCAGAAAGCTGAGAAGCAGTAATATCGTGGGCTTTGCGTCAAAGACAGGAAACTCGAATGGCGGTTTCGACGGAGATGAGTGCGGAGCGGCAGGCGCGGGCGAAGGAGTACGCCGGGATTCGGCGGCGGCTCTATTTCGCGCGGACGGTGGCGACATTGGTCGTGCTGGCACTGCTGGTCGTTACGCCGCTCGCAAAGGCAGTGCGGACGGCGATTGAGGAGCGGGCGACGAATCAATGGCTCGTCGTGCCCATCTTTCTCGTCATCTTTGGGCTGGTGTCGGAGATCATCACCTTCCCGCTCGGCATCTATAGTGGCTGGCATTTGCCCCGGCAGTATGGGCTGTCGCACCAGACATTCCACGACTGGCTGATGGACCTCGCGAAGGGATCGGTGATCGGCGGCGCGCTCGGGTTGGGGATGGCCGAGCTGCTCTACTGGGGTTTGCGGCGGCTGCCGGACTGGTGGTGGCTGGCGGGCGGGGCGGTCTATCTCTTGTTCAGCGTCGTACTCTCGAACCTCGCGCCCGTGCTCATCATGCCGCTCTTCAACAAATTCACGCCAATTGAGGATGCGTCGCTCCGGGAGCGGATGCTCCATCTCGCGGAGCGGGCCGGAACGCGCGTGCGCGGCGTTTTCACGATGGATTTCAGCCGCCGCACGACCGCCGCGAACGCCTTCGTCACCGGCATCGGTAGCACGCGCCGCATCGTCCTCGGCGACACACTGATCGCCAACTACACGCCGGAGGAAGTCGAGGTCGTGATGGCGCACGAACTTGGCCACCATGTCCACGGCGACATCTGGCGCGGTATGGCTTTCGATACCGTCATGACGCTGATCGGACTATGCATCGCGAACCTGCTCCTCCATGCGGGCGTGGATGCGTTCGGCTATCGCGGTGTGGCCGATGTCGCTGCTTTCCCACTTTTGGCACTGATTCTTTCCGCCTTCGGACTGGTGACGATGCCGCTCACAAATGCCTACAGCCGTGCCCGCGAGCGCGCCGCCGATGCCTACGCCCTGACGCTGACGGGCAACGCGCCCGCCTTCGTCACCGCCATGCAGCGACTGGCGAACCAGAACCTCGCCGAGATCGCGCCACCTCGCTGGTTCGTCCTCCTCTTCTACAGCCACCCGCCCCTCGCCGACCGTATCCTGCGCGGCGAAACCTTCGCCAATGCGCGTCGCGTTACCTGAGCGAGTCATGTAGCCTTGAGGTGGAGACAGGCATCCAGCCTGTTTTTCTCAGGCTGGAAGCCTGCCTCCACCGAGAAAGCCGTACGGGAGTAAAGGCGATGCCCGAATTCATCCCCGGCCTGCAACTAAGCGAGGCGTTCTATCGGGAAGCGATCGCGCCGATTCTCGATACGGCGTTTCCGGGCCTCACGTATGCCGCCGCGCTGATCGGCTCCGGTTCCGACGTGCTCGGCTACGACACGGAGCGCTCCACCGATCACGGCTGGGGGCCGCGCTGCTGGCTCTTCCTGCCCGACGCCGATGATGAAACGTACCGGACGGCGATTGATGAAACACTGCGGGCACGATTACCGCATACCTTCCGGGACTATCCGACACGCTTCTCGCGTGGCGCGGAGGGCGTGCTACTGCCGGACAGCCCGGTTCAGCACTACGTCTTGATCGCGTCGCTTCCACGCTTCTTCGTCCAGCACCTCGGCTTCGACCCGACCGGGAAAATACCAGTGGTGGACTGGCTCGTCTGCCCACAGCAGGCACTCCTCGAAGTGACGTGCGGTGCGGTCTTCCACGATGGATTCGGCGCGCTGACAATGGCGCGACAGCGTCTGACCTATTACCCGGACAACATCTGGCGCACGCTGCTCGCCGCCCAGTGGCAGCGGATTTCGCAGGAGGAGGCGTTCGTCGGCCGATGCAGTGAGGTCGGGGATGAATTGGGTTCGGCAGTCGTCGCGGCGCGGCTCGTGCGAGAGATCATGCGACTCTGCTTCCTGATGGAGTGGCAGTACGCGCCGTACAGCAAGTGGCTCGGCACGGCATTTTCCCGCCTCACCTGTGGCCCCGCGCTCGTGCCGGTCCTGTGCGATGCGCTCCACGCGGCGACGTGGCAGGAGTGCGAGCGACTACTCAGCGTCGCGTACGAAACCGTCGCGCGGATGCACAACGCCCTCGGCATCACCGCGCCGCTCGACCCGCGCACCGGCCACTACCACGGTCGCCCGTTCAAGGAGCAGGATGGCCGCCCCTTCACCGTCATCCACGCCGAGCGTTTCGCCAACGCGATCCGAGAAACCATCGCGGACGCCATGCTGCGTGCGGTCGCGTCATACACCGGCGGCGTTGACCAGTGGGTAGATAGCACCGATGTCACGACGCATCCGGAACGCTCTCAGCGGTTGAAGCAACTCTACGGAGACCCAGGTTGAATCGAGTAGCGCATAATGAGTCCCGTCGTACCAAAGATCACGTCATCATTCCCGACAACGCAGAGATCAGTTGCGACTCGCTTGCCAACAGTGTGCGCGCCGATTCGATCACCTTCGGAATTGAGAACCTCTAACCGGCCTACGGATGTCCCGACAACGATTCTTTCCCCGGAAATCATTGTCGCCGCGAGCCGGAGACCGTAGTGCTCAACATGTGGCGGCATAATCCTCCGCGCCCATTTCAGATAACCCCGATCTATGTCATAGCAGCACAAACTCTGCTCGCGATCCTGGAAAACGAGTTCACTCCCAAGAATCGCGGGCATCATCGTCGCGATCCCATCGTCATGGATGCCGATTCGTTGCCACAACGTATCCATTGCCGGATTGAGCAGATACATATGCCCATCCTTTGTTGTGATGAGCAAATTGTCATTGTACCGTTGGATCGAGGTTGCACGATCCGCAACTTGAAGATCGGCAGGCAAAGACAGGCGTCGCGTGACGTGCCCATTTGCCCAATCAAGAATGGTGAGTTCGCTGTTGCCCGTATAAGGAAGTGCAAGCCCCCACGGCCCCGAAACGGGTGAGGCAAAGTCGTGTTCCTGTGAATACCACCAAAGAAGCGTGCCTGTTTCGGCGTCTAGACAATGAATCGGCGTATAGCCGCGCCATCCGCCCGTCACAAGATAACGTCTCTGTGCAACAACGTATCCAAAAACGTTCCCACCGACAAGTGAGCGCTCCCAGATGGGAACGCCTGTATCAAGTGCGAAGCATTGGAGAAACTTGTGTTGATTGAGATACAGAGCCAACGTATCGTTAGCGGCCAACCATCCCCATGAGTCACGAATCTTCGCTTCCCAAAGCGGTAATCCTGTTTCTGAATCAAGCCGCATGAGACGGCTGGTACGCCCTGTAGTCAGGATCAGTGATGGCGAGAAAAACGTACCGCCGAAACTCGCCTTCTGATGGAGATTATGCGACCACACCTGGCGGAAGAGCATCGTGCATCCTCAGGAATAGCAATTGGAACGTGCCGAAACACGGTGCCTGCTACTATCCTGTCATCACGCGCAGACGGCTGCATCAGCACGCCAGCGATTGTAGGCGGGGTCTTCGTCCGCCGCCAGTTGATCGCGCACCATGAGCCAATTGCGCGACCAGACCGCCGGATCGCGCACGACCGACTCCTGGTGTGCCTCAGAGCGGGCGACGAACCCGGCCTGCGCGAAAGCGGGGCGGCCCGTCGGCTGGCCGATGGGCTGGAAGCGCAGATCGAAACTGATCCGCACCTGATCGGGCGTCACGTTGTCGAGCGACGAATGTACCGTCCGCTGCGTCATCAGCAGGATGCTGCCCGGCTTCATCGGCAAAGGGAGTGCCCGCTCCTCCGCAACCAGTTTATCCGGGATGGCGACCGTCCCGCCGACCGGACAGTGATCCACAAGGCCAACGCAGTGGCTGCGCGGCACGACTTGCAGACAGCCGTTCGCAATCGTCGCCTCGTTGAACGGCATCCAGACAGTGAGGATGGACGATTCATCTGCCTCCGGCATCAGAACGCCATTGTCCTGATGCCAGGGGATTTTGGCGATCAGGCCGTTCGCCGGGTTCGCGACGGCGCGCTTCGGCAGTTTCGTGCGCGTGTGCTGCACCGGGCAGGAGTAGATTTCCGGGCCAATCACGCTTTCCACGACATCGAGCAGGCGCGGGTTCGTCAGTAACCGGAACATCGCGGGGCCGGTGTAGATCGGCGTGTCGTACGTGACGCCGCGCTGCGGCAGGGAGAAGTCGAAATGCTGCGAGAGCTCACGCTTGCTTTCCGCGCAAATCTCCGTCAACCGCTCCGTGAACGGGAGGTCTTCATAGGTGGAGGAAATCGCGCCTTCCGCGTAGAGTGTATCGGCAATGCCATCGAGGATCGAACGGTACTCGTCCATGATCGGCGCGAAATCCCGCGCAGGATCAAGCACATCTTCGACGACGAGGAATCCTTGTTCCTCGAACTGCTGGCGTTGCGCGTCGCTCAATCCGGGCATAATGACCTCCTCAGGCAAACATAGGGATATGGCGCTCCGTCAACAGGCGCTCGATCACGTCGCGACATGGTAATCCGTCGAGGTTGACGCCATCACTCACATAGAGCAGTTCCACCCCGTTCGGTTCACCGTCCAGCCCATAATCAATGTTGCGGCAGTCATCGAGAATATCCATATGATCCCATGGCCCTTTACGGAAATAGACGTATGCGGCGTCCACTTCGGGATCATATGTCATATATGGGACAGGATGTTCTTCGTTCATGTGTTCACCTTAACGGTAATTACCTGTTGTGGCTGCGATGCTTTCGCGATGACAACTTGGACAGTCCAGCCATAGACGAGACCGTAGTAGATTGGATTGCCCTTTACGTCACGGCGCGGCTTAGGACAGTTGCGAATCAGCACGATGATATCCGACTCCAAGATGCCGCGCTCTGCCATACGCTCCAATGCATGTATCGGAGGGATCAACTGCATTGGCGGCACTCCTGGATTCTAGTGTATCACATTCATCCTCTTGCCCCGATGTTCGGCAAACACAGAAAAACGCCGCCCCGGAAAGGAACGGCGTTTCGTGGGTGCGGGCTACACGTCCTTGTTAAGCGTGAGCAGGAACTCCTCGTTGGTGTCGGTCTTGACGATCCGGCTGAGCATCAGTTCGATGCCCTCGGAGCCGCCGAGCATGGAAACCATGCGGCGCATCGTCCAGACCTGCCGCAAAGTGTTGGAGGAAAGGAGCAGTTCCTCGCGCCGGGTGCCGCTGCGCTGCACGTCAATCGCGGGATAAATGCGCCGCTCGGCCAATTTGCGGTCGAGGTGCAGTTCCATGTTGCCGGTGCCCTTGAACTCTTCGTAGATTACATCGTCCATGCGAGAGCCGGTGTCTATCAGGCAGGTCGCGACGATCGTCAGGCTACCGCCGCCCTCGATGTTGCGGGCCGCGCCGAAGAACCGCTTTGGCGGATAGAGCGCGACCGGGTCAATACCACCGGAGAGCGTGCGCCCCGACGGCGGTACTGCGAGGTTGTACGCACGGGCGAGCCGGGTGATCGAGTCGAGCAGGATCACCACGTCGCGCCCGCCCTCGACGAGCCGCTTGGCGCGCTCCAACGCCATCTCCGCTACTTTCGCGTGATCCTCGACCGGCTCATCGAAGGTGCTGGAAACGACTTCGCCATCTACCGAGCGACGCATATCCGTCACTTCTTCCGGGCGCTCGCCGATCAGGCAGACCATCAGGTGGACATCCGCATGATTCGTCGTGATGCCATTGGCGATCTGCTTGAGGAGCATCGTCTTGCCGGCCTTCGGCGGCGAGACGATCAGACCGCGCTGTCCCCGCCCGACCGGTGCGACGAGGTCCACGAGCCGCGTCGAAAGGACGTCCGGTCGCGTTTCGAGTTCCAACAGTTCCATCGGGAAGATCGGCGTGAGCGAATCGAAATGCGGGCGATTGCGCGCCTCGTCCGGACTGACGCCATTGATCGCCTCGACGCGGAGCAAACTAAAGAATTTCTCGCTCTCTTTCGGTGGCCGCACCTGACCGGAGACGAAATCGCCCGTGCGCAGCCCGAACTTGCGGATCTGCGACTGCGAGACATAGACATCCTCAGGGCCAGGAAGGAACCGTTCCTGCCGCAGGAACCCATAGCCATCCTCGACGATATCGAGGACGCCGGAGCCGAAGATGTTGCCCTGCTGCTCTGTTTGCGCCTGCAACAGGCGGTAGATCAGGTCCTGCCGCCGGAGCCGCGTCGGGTTTGCGAGTCCCCAGTCGGTCGCCATTTCCAGCAATTCTTCCTGGCTCTTGGCATCGAAGTCCGCGACCGTCAGGTCATTGCTGTTCGGCGCGGTGGCAGGCTCGATGGCAAACGCAGGCGAGCGGACGGTTTCGGTGTAGGAGCGACTGGACGCACCATTGATATTCGAGTAATCGCGCCCGCTTGCGCGGTAATCGCTGCCGCTGCGGCGCTCATTGCCCCGATCGGCACCGCGCGATTGTGGGGCATTGCGGTTACCGTTCTGCCCCTGCTGATTCTGCCGCCCTTGCATACCACCACGATCGGGGCGCATGTTCTGGCTTGGGCGCTGGTCATCGCGCGGGGGCCGCGCATAGGGCTGCCCGGATTGCGGACGTTGCGGTTGCCGCTGCTGTTCCTCGCGTGGGGGCCGGGAATACTGCTGCGGGGGCCGGGCGGGCACTTCACGCGCCGGGGCAAGGGCGGCGGGCGGCTCCGGCATTTCCGGCGGCTCGATCGTCGTCATCAGACCCGCATCGCCGAACATCTCACGATCCGAGACGACATGCGGCGCTGCCGTCGCTCCATCCGATCCATTTGCGCTCGCACTCGTGATCGGGGTGGCATCCGGCAACGGCGCCTGCAGCGGCGCATCTGGCTCCGGCGTGTTGTCAATAGACGCCGATGTCGCGACCGGGGCAGTGGCCGCACGCGTGCGGCGGCGCGGCGCGGCAGCTGTCTCCGCAGTCGCGGGCGACGCCGGGGTCACGGCGGCTTCCTGGATTTTGGGGGCGCGGGGTCGGCGCCGGCGATCAATCTTTTCGGGGACGAGGGGGGTCGCGGCTTCGGCCGTTTCCGTGCGCTCGTCCATCGTGGCGGTTCCTTGCATGTCGTCATTCATGAGTTGTTGCTTTGTCCTTTGCTAAGGTGAATCAGGTGCAGCGCGAAAAACGCGCGATGCAGCGAATGAATCCCCGCGACCTCGATGAAGGTCCGGCAGTGTGGCCTCGTCCTTTGTTCAGCACGTGATGGCTCTCGTTATCACACTCGCTACCACGCTTACACACGGGGGACGGAGGGGCGACGCTCCACTGTCTGTACGTGTCGCGTACGACACACGCATTGCTCCGGTCACGCACAATCCAACGTCGGTCCGGAAGAACTCAATGCAGGGGAGACAGTGCGCAGCGGCCGATGGGCGCTGCCAAGATGCGAGGTATTCCCGCACCTGTCATTCTGCATTTTAGCACACCTGTCAAGCAGAAACAACCGGGATGCGTCGCGTTCGATACCGTAAACCCTCATCTCTCCCATGTACAATAGCCATAGGCGCATGGAGAAGCGTGGAAAGGAGCGACAAATAATGGCGCGACAGATCCAGCAACCGGATGAGCCGACGGCCCCGCCGGTCGCGGATGTGCGGGCGGGTGGTGGCACACTCCCCGGCATGACGGGCGCGATGGAAGTTGCAGGCAAGCGGGATGTGGATTTATATGTCCGCACCTACACGACGCTTCTGCGCTCCTCCGGTACGATCAAACTAAAGACGCTCATGCCCGCTCATATCGGTACACACGCCAGCCTCCATGCGCTTGCCGCCGCGCCCGAGATGGACATGGGTGCGTTCATGTATTCCGTGCAGCGATTACCGGAATGCATCGAGCGCGTTCATCATGTCGTGCTCGGCCAAACAGCGCGGATCTTCGCCGAGGGAGGCTATCCGCATGTCGAGGAGCAGTGGCAACCTGTCACCTCGCCGGGCAGGCGGCGCAAATGGTGGTACGACGACGTGGAAACGCTCGCCGTCTTCGTCGCGTCCGTTTCCGACCTTGACGACCTTATCCCGACACTCGTCGCCTATCAGATCGAGTGGAACAAACTGCATGCGCTCCTGAGCGCCGCGCCTGATGCCCGTGTGGAGATCGAACGGCTGACGGGGGGCGAATCCGTCTCGTTGCAAGAAGAGGAAGCAATCGCGGAGATGTGCCGCGATGCGCTCCAGATCGAGGGGCGAGACTGGGGGCGGCTACGCGGCGCGTGGGGCGCGGCATTCTGGCAAACGCTTGCAACCGTCGCCGCCACCGAAAAAGGGCTGACCCTCCAGATGCTTGGCGGCACACACACCGGGTATAGCCGCGTCACCCAGCGCTGGTGGGGTCCGGTCGGCGCGACGCTGCATCATCACGGTCTCGTGGAGCGACCAATCTACTTTATCTCCTCGAACACCCACTCCGTCGTCAATGTCCTCTCTGGCACGGCGCGGCGACGGCGGGACGCGCTGATCGCCTACGTCCAGAACGTCATGCACCCCGAACTGCTACCGGAGCACGAGAAGATGGTGCGTGGCGAGGTGCGCGCTTCATGGGACAATTTTCTTTATTTCGCTGCGCGGCAATACTTCGCGGCGAATCCGCACGAGCGCGAGGAACGGACCGGGGAGGAAGACGAGCGCGGCATTTGGACCGTGCCGAGCGAGGGCGCACTCGATGTCGGCATCCAGATCATCGAAATCGGCAAACTGCATGCGGACGACATTGACCCGCGCCTCCGGTCAGACGGCGATCTGCGGGTGGGCAATTCCGATGCGGTCATCGTCAACATCAACTATCCGCTCGGTATGGCAGCGAACCACATCCTCACGCAAGTCGCGCTCAATACTGCCGCCCTCAAAGGTGTATACGTACTCGGCAAGGCGGCGACGCTGAATGGGCGTATCGGCGACGTGATGCTTTCCACGACCGTTTTCGACGAGCACACCGGCAACACTTATTGGCTTGACAACTGCTTCCGCTACGAACACCTCGCGCCCTTTCTCACGTACGGCTCTGCGCTCGACAACCAGAAGGCGCTGACAACGCGCGGTACGTTTCTCCAGAACCAGACATACCTCGACCTGTATTACCGGGAGAACTACACCGTCGTGGAGATGGAGGCGGGGCCGTACCTGAATGCCCTGTATGAAGACACCTTCCCGACGCGCTATCCGATGAACGAGAATGTTAACTTCTCGCAGGTGCCGGTAGATTTCGGCCTAATCCACTACGCGTCGGACACGCCATATTCGCGCGCCTACACCCTCGGCGCGCGTGGTATGTCCTACTACGGCCTCGACAGCACCTACGCCTCCACACTCGCCATCCTCCGCCGCATCTTCGAGCGCGAAGGGATCATTGCCCTGCAATAACAGCGACGCACAGATCGGTGGCCGGGTGCCCACTGGGCAGCTTCAGCCTGCGGTCTCTCGCGCAGGCTGAAGCCTACGCCACCAGTTACATCGGAATGATCGCGCGATCGGTGCCGCGCCGCATGATCTCGTGCTTGCCGCCGGGGTAGGGGCCAGTGAAATCGAGTTTCTTCAGTGTCGCGATCAGGTCCCGCCGTTTGGTTGGTCCGAACGGTGGCATTCAGGCGACAACGGGGGTTTTGATGGTCGCTCCGCCGATCATCGGGATAGGATGATGACAGGCGATGGCGTCAATCAGCCAATCCTCCACCACGTCACGTAATTCCTTCGCGCACGCCGCTTTCGTCGGTCCAGTTGCCCATGTGAAGCGGAGCGCTGTGACCTGTCCCCACCAATTACCTCATCTGCTCGTAGTCGGCCTGTTCCATTGCCTTCTCAACGTACGCAGTGAACATGACTGCCTCCTTCATAGGAGGAGTATACGACGAAGCGATTGAGGACGCGGATGCTACCGAATCTGTACGTGCCCACATCACCGCTCGGAAAAGGAACATTTCGCGGGCAATTTTCGTACCTTCTGTGAGAGAATGCGGTTCTGCGTGCGCGGGGCAATCATGCAGGCGGAGCAGTTTTAGACACGATATGGTAGAAGGGGCAGATGCAGCGACGACGGTTTTTGACACACACCATGCTCCTCCTGGGAATGCTTTTCTGGATTGCGACGCCGGTATTGGTGGACGCGCGACCGGGCGGTGGCAGCCATAGCAGTGTCGGGCGATCGTCCAGCGGTTCATCGCGCAGCGGCAGCAGCACGTCTCGCAGCAGCGGTGGGAGCAGCAGTAGCGGATCGAGCCGGAGCGGTGGCGGCGGGATCTTTGTCTTTCCGGGTGGCGGCGGTGGCGGTAGTGGCAGCGGTGGCGGCGGGCTGCTGACGTTCATCATTGTCATCGCCGTTATCTGTCTGGTTATCTGGCTCATCCTCCGCCATTACCGCAACAAGGCAAACCGCCAGTCGGTCGAGGGAACGCTCGTGGACGACCTACCCCCACCGACGCGATTCGACGAGGTCGAGCGGTGGCAGCAGGATGATGCGCAGATCGAGGCGGCCTTGAACGACATCCGGCAGCGCGACCCGGCCTTCGATCAGGCGCATTTCATTGATCGCGTGCAAACGGCCTATAACATCCTCAACCTTGCGTGGGTCAAGGGCGATCTCGCCCCCGCGCTTCCCTTCCTCAGTGAGGGTGAGGCGAACCGTCTGACGATGCAACTGGAAGGCGACCGTGCCCTGAACCGTCGCAATGTGATGGAGGATATGGTCATCAGCGGTGCGCGGATCGTGCGGGTCGAGAAGAACGGCACCGGCGACGTGATCACCGCCCGCATTGATGCCTCCGCCGCCGATTACTACATTGACACGCGCACCGGCAAGGATATTGATGGCTGGCATCACCCACGACCGTACACCGAATACTGGACGTTCGCCCGTGCCGGTACGGCGAAGACGACCAAGACGAGCTACATGGACCGTGCCTGCCCGAACTGCGGCGCACCACTCGAACTCGGCAACATCTCCGTCTGCCAGTTCTGCGGCACACCAGTTGCAAGCACCGAGTACGACTGGGTACTGATGACGATTGACCAGAAGTACACGAACGAGTAGACAGTTCGGAGTTCGATGTTCGATGAATGTGTTTTCTCCGAACATCGAACTCCGAATCCCAAACTCTTTGACAAAGGAGCGACCACATCGAAACGCCGTATTACGAGATCGAGGGCGGCAAGCCGCTCAAGGGGCGGGTACGCATCAGCGGCGCGAAGAATGCGGCGACGAAAGAGATCGTCGCCAGCCTGCTGACGGATGAGCCGGTAATCCTGCACAACGTCCCGCATATTGGCGACATCGCGGTGACGCTCGATGTCTGTGCCAGTGTTGGGCTGACGCACGAGTGGGATTCCGTCGAGGGAAACAGCCTGCGGCTGCACACGCCGACGGTCGCGACGCCCGAGGTGCCGCTCGGCTTCAGCGGCTTGAACCGCATCCCGATCCTGCTGCTCGGGCCACTCCTGCACCGCTACGGCAAGGCGGTCATCCCGATGCTCGGCGGGGACGACATCGGCACGCGCCCGGTGGACTTCCACATCCGCGCCCTCGAACAACTCGGCGCGCAGATCGTCTTCGAGCAAGGCCGCTACTACGCTGTCGCCGAGCGCTTGCGCGGTGCGGTGATCGAACTGCCATACCCGAGCGTCGGCGCGACCGAGAACACCTTGTTCGCAGCGGTGCTGGCGGAAGGGACGACACTGATCAAGAACGCCGCCGTCGAGCCGGAAATCATGGATCAGGTGATGCTCCTGCAAAAGATGGGCGCGATCATCTTTATGGATACCGACCGAACGATCGTCGTCGAGGGCGTCGAGCGGCTGTCTGGGGCGGAACACACGATCATCAACGACCGGATCGAGGCGGCATCGTTCGCGATTGCCGGCATCATCACGGGCGGTGATGTGCTGGTCGAGGGGGCCGAGCAGGCGCACATGCTCACGTTCCTCAACAAACTGCGGCAGATCGGCGCAGGGTTCGAGGTCAAGGCGGGCGGTATCCGCTTCTTCTACCCCGCACAACCGTTGAAACCGATTGCCCTGGAGACCGATGTTCACCCCGGCTTTATGACGGACTGGCAACAGCCCTTCGTTATGCTGATGACGCAGGTGGACGGGCTTTCGGTGATCCACGAGACGGTCTACGAAAAGCGGTTCGGCTACACCGAGGAACTGGTGCGGATGGGGGCGGAAATCCAGCTCTTCCGCCAATGCCTCGGCGAGAAATCGTGCCGCTTCCGCAGTCGCGACCACGCGCACAGTTGCGTCATCCGGGGTGCAACCCCACTCCGCGCCGCCGACATGACCATCCCCGACCTTCGCGCCGGGTTCAGCTACGTGATCGCCGCAGCCGTCGCGGAGGGTACGTCGCGGATCAGCGGCATCCGCTACGTCGAGCGCGGCTACGCGAATATCTTCCGGAAATTCCAGGAACTCAACGCCGACATCCGCCTGCACAAGTAGACAGTGGTCAGTAGCCAGAAGAATC
Source organism: Thermomicrobiales bacterium (assembly GCA_038238655.1). Taxonomy (GTDB): domain Bacteria; phylum Chloroflexota; class Chloroflexia; order Thermomicrobiales; family JALYUS01; genus JALYUS01. The sequence goes on from JBBSFO010000004.1 coordinate 25,356, forward strand.
CCCGTCTTCGTGTGATCGGATAGGGATTGTTTCCCGCTGACTACTGGTTACTGGCTACTCCGTCAGTGGTACTTGACGATACCGGGCGGTGGCCCGACCGTGGCGGTTGCGGCACAGGATACCTGCCGCTGCGGGTCGTAGTAGCCCCGGCAGACGTCGGCCTTCCCGTGGGCGAGCGTCGCGGTTCCGATCATAAAAAGGACGGAAAAAAGAAGCAGCGCGCCGAAAAGCCAGAGGACGAAACGCTTACCCTTCATCACAATCACCCTTCCGCA
>JBBSFO010000005.1:0-23195 GCA_038238655.1 Thermomicrobiales bacterium
GCCAGCCAGACATGGCTATTCGGTACCGCCCTGACGCGGATTGATGCCGCGTTGGGCATCCTGCTCCTGTATGCCTATCCCGCGATGGTGACGATTGGTGCAGTGCTGATCGGGCGCGAGCGGTTAAACCGACGGCGCGTCTTCGCGCTAGTCATCGCGACCACGGGCGTCGCGCTCGTCGTTTCCGGCCCGCATCGCGGCAGCCACGATCTTGTCGGCATTGGGCTGGCGCTCTGTGCGGCGTTTGTCTACACCTGTACTTTGTTGACGGGGCATGCGATTTTGCGGGCAGTGCAGCCGCTCACCCTCGCCGGCCTGGTCGCGACGGGCGCGGCGATCACCTTCACGACGGCGGGGCTGGCGGGCGGCAACGTGCGGTTCGATTTCGCGCCCTGGGGATGGCTGCCGATCGTCGGCCTCGCGCTCTGTGCATCTGTGCTGGCGACCGTCGCGAACTACGCAGGAATGACGCGGGTTGGCCCGACTGTTGCCAGCATCCTTGGCACGCTGGAAATCCCCCTCGGCGTCGCTATGGCAACGATCGTCCTCGGTGAACGGCTCGGGCCGGTGCAGATCGGCGGGGGGGTGCTCGTCCTTTCAGCGATTGTCTTGCTCCAGTTTCGCCGCTCTCACGCACGCACGGAGATTGCCCACCCCCATGCCACCCAGAGGGTACCCGGCCCGATACTGCCCAAAGGGCGCCCGGAGGGGAGCCGATAGGTAGCGTCCTGTCTGGTTCCCACTCCCGCGTCGGGAGGGGGTTAGGGGGTGGGCTAAAACGCGATGCCGCTCACGAACATGGCTGCGGCTGACTGATTAGTCTGCGTCAGCGTTGCGCGTGTTACTTGCTGTTCGAGGAAGTTCATCGCCTGGCTGCGCATGTCAGTCGTCACATCGTGCGGAACATTCGGGAAGACCGTCAACGAGGAGGAAAGGCCGAGATTCGTCAGCGCGGTTTCAAAGGACTGAGCGCGCGCGATGCGTGTCGTGCCGAGATAGGGATCCCATGCACGCGGAGCGTCCGCCGCGTTGCTGTCCGCGCCGCCGACCCCGAGAAAGAACGGGATCTGATGGAACGCGGCGGCGTTGAACGGCGCGTTCGTGTAGTTCTGGATGTCTGCGACACCGTACGGGAAGTTGAGCGGCGTCTGCGTATTGTTGACGTTGATTGTCGTCACCGGCAGCGTGTACGAACCGGCGGAAAAGAGCGCGACGGCGAGGGTCTTCTCCGGGTAGAACTCCGCGAAGCGATGAACCATCTGCGCGCCGCGCGAAAAGCCATAGAGCGCGATCTTGTCCTTGATTGGCAGGCCGGTCTTAGCAGGGAGGTCATCAATGATTTGCTTCAAGTGCGGCAGCATATGTGTGTCGTCCCAAACGACGGAGTCGGGGTTCTTGTAATCCTGATACTGAAAGGTCGGTGCGACGATAATCCACCCGTTCTGCTCGGCGCGATTGATCAGATTCTGGCAAAATCCGGCACCATCGCCGCCCATGCCATGCACTGTGACGAGCACCTGCAAGGGGCCGCGCGCTGCGGCATTCGTTGGGATGTAGAGGAAGTAATCGTCGTTCTGTGTCGTCGTAGCGGAAACAGGACTCGTTGTGGCCAGTGTACCGACAAACATCAACGCAGCACAAAGCGTCAAAATGCGATGCAATTTCACGTTTCGGTTCCCCAGGATTATGACCCGTGAGCAGCGCGACGGTGTGCTGCTCCTCCGTCGTCTTCAACCGTCACATATACTAACGGTCGTGAGGTGAAAATGTGATGAATTTTGGCTGACGAATCTTTCGCCCTGTTTGTGCGCGGGCGCGTCATGTCGCCGCGAGTGCTGCGGCATAGAAGCGGAGATAATCGGGGCAGTGCCCGCCCCAATATGCCGCGTCATGGATGCCCGTCCACGTACGCCATTCATGCGGGATATTCAGTTGCGTGAGAAGGTCATTGAACGTGACTGTGCGGTCGTGCCAGTCGGCATCTTGCGCGCCGATGTCGAGGAAAATCTTCAGTTGTCGCGCACGGTCGGGATACTGCTGCGCGAGATGGGCCGGATCGTGCGCGTTGAAGTAGGATTCGTCGCCAAAGAAGCCGACGAATTGGCTCATGCCTGAATAATCACGGAGCGTCGGGCTGTGCATACCAACCACGCCGAAGACACCGGGGTAATTCATTGCGAGTTGCATCGCCCCCTGCGCACCCATCGAAAGACCACCGATTGCGCGATGCCGTGCGTCGGGCAGCGTCCGGTACGTCGCATCAATGAATTGGACGACATCTTGTGCGGTGTAATCGCCCCACCGCTCGCCGTCATCGGCGTGATTGACCCAGTATGCCTGATCGCCCTGCGGCAGGACGATAATCATTGGGGGGATCGTGCCCGCGTTGATCATTTTGTCGGCCATCTCCGGCAAGCCATAGCCGATCCACTCGGTGTTCGAGCCACCGTACCCATGCAGCATGTAGAGCGTTGGATAGTGCTGAACCGACTCTGCGTACCCGACGGGAAGGTAGATGAAGGAATGCATCTCCCGACCGAGCGCGCTACTTATGAAGGTCCGGTCGAGCAATTGGCTGGCGGAGGGTGGCGCGGCAGTCAGCGTGCCCCGCGGCGCAATTGGAGCCGATGCCGTCGTTATTGCGGCGGCATCGCTTGCCGTCGGCGTGGACGATAGCCCTCCCGCAATTGGTGATGGGGATTCGTACGGCTGCAGGAACGTAGCGGGAGCACGGACCGCCTCGACACGCGCCGTCGCCGTCTGCCAGAACGGCGATGGTGTATCGGTCGGGGCGGATGCGGATGAAAGCGACTCTCCCACCTCTCCGTGTGTAATCGTGCATGCCGACAAAAGCACCGTTGAAGCGATGAGGAGCGGCAGACCTGTCAGCAAGTAACGCCGCTTCCTGATGGATTGGCGACGCATGCTACTGACCACGGCGCTCGGTGATGCGTAGCGGCGCGGCGAGCGCCTGCTGTGATGGCGCAACGATCGCGACGATTGTGTCGCGCGTGATCGCCGCGACGTATTTGAGCGCCGGTGTCAGACGCACGACGAGAAAGATGATGCCGATGCCCGCAACTTGTACGACGGTATTCTGGAGCGCCGATGTGTTGCGAAAGCCGGGGATTTGCATGACATAGTGCGTGAAGAAGGCGATCACGAAGAGATGGGTGCCGTATGCGAGCAGCGCGCTTTGGCCGAGCGGAAGCAGGAACCAGCCGAGCGCCTTGAAGAGCGGTTGCCATGCGACGGTGACGAGCGCAAGGAAGAACTGGAAGAAGATCGCAAAGGCAATAAGCCGACCGATGCGCACATCGCCCTTGTCGAAGAACCGCGCCATCAGCACCGTCGAATCACCATCCGGTGAGAAGCGGCCGAGGATTTCCACACTCATGCGGTAGAACCAGATCAGCCCGGCGCACAGCACCGTGAGAATTGCCAGATACGGCAGCATCGGGATACGCCGCGCCCATGCGGCGATCCGCTCGCGATGGTAGCCAATCACCAATCCGGTGAAGAACAGGACCTGCCACGCGGCGAGGTGGAAAACCGAGTTGTCCTCAATCGTCCACGGCACCGTCACCTGATCCGGCCACCGCTGATAGACCGCCCAGAGTAGCCATGACCCGGCGAGGAGCACCGGCGTCCGCTTGTTGACGATAAGGATGAACGCCAGCGGCGCAACGGCGACCAGCAGCGTGTACATTAAGAGGACATCGGTAAGGTAGAACGCACGGTGGAGCGTCAGGCGCTCAATAGCGCGCATAAGAGGCTCGGTGACTTTGACGCCCGCGACCCACGGCAGATTGAGCATATACGAGACGCTGATAAAGGCGAACGTGAGTACAACAGTCAGCAGGTACAGGCTGCCCGCCCGCTGCAATGCCTTCCACATCGCGGGGCCGATGCCCTGCTTCGCGATGATGCCCGCGTAGACGATGCCCATGACGAGGCCGGAGATGAAGACAAAACCCTCGGCGGCGGAAAACAGGAATCGGTTGCCGCCCGTGAGGATGTAAAGCCACGATGGTTCGCCACCGAGATGGTCGGCGACCATCGCGAGTACCGCGAAGCCGCGCAGGAAGTCAATGCGAAGATCGCGCTTGCCGCCCGCGTACTTCCATCCACCGACCGTCTCGGCAATGCGCGCGCGCCCAGCAGCGAGGTGATCCGCACGCGAGCGCAGTGCAGGAAGTGTCGTGGAAACCTTCAAGGTGGTACCGGTCGCGTGCGATGATGGCTGCGGTGATGGTGCGACCATGGCTGTGTCCCCTCTTCTCCATCTCCCGATGCCTGTTACCGTCTCAGGTGTCTTACCCTTTTGGCAAGGTTCGTTCCACGAAAGGCCGACCACCGTCCTGTATATGTAATATTAATGCGAATATTCCCGATTGCTCTCGCACGGTGTCAACCGCACTACGCCAGGTGATACATCATGCACCATATTCACCGGACGCTTTTTCTGCCGTTCGGTGAAGAGTTTGTCAGATGAGTATAGCACATTCTTCGTATCATGGATGATATGTTAAGCAAAAGTAAATCTTCTTCGAGAAACGGAGTCGCAAGAGGAGTGCGATCGTCTGATTCTATTGCGGGATGAGACACAGAAACGCGCCACCCGGTTGAATGGCGCGTTTAAGGGTGGAAACGCGGGATTTACAGGGCGGTGGTTGCCGCTTCTTCTTCCAGCCATTTCTTCGCGGCGTTGAGGAACAGGACAGCCTCGCGCCCGTCGAAGATGCGATGATCGAAGGTGATGCCGAGCGTCACCATCGAGCGGATGGCGATGCCGCCGTTGCGCACGACGGGCTTCTCGAGGATCGCGTCCACGGAATAGATGCACGCCTCGTTCGGTCGCACCATCGCCATCGTGACGTGGGAGCCGAACGAGCCAGGATTAGTCAGCGTGATCGTGCCACCCTGGATGTCGTCAATCTTCAACTTGCCATCCCGCGCGCGGCCAATGATGTCGTGCAGTCGCTTGGCGACGCCGGTGATCGAGTAGTCGCCTGCGTTGTGGATGACCGGTACCTGCAAGCCATCGTCCGTGCTGACGGCGATGCCGAAACCGACCTGCCGCATTAGCCGAATGCCCTCATCCGTCCAGCGCGAGGAGATGATCGGGTACTGCCGGATCGCGGCGAGTCCCGCCATCACGAAGAAGGGGAGATAGGTAAGCGGGACACCCTCGCGCTGGAGGAAACCCTGCTTCTCCGCCGCACGCCGCGCCACGAGGTCTGTGACGTCCGCCTCGACCCACGACGCGGCTTGCGGGATCGTCTGCGCCGCCTTGGTGAGCGCTTCGGCGGTGCGGCGGCGGATCGCCGTCATCGGAATCAGATCACCCTGAGAAGGGGAAGGACTGAGGACTGAGGACTGAGGACTGAGGGTGGGCTGTGGTGTGGCAGCGACGGGCTGTGCCGCTGGCTGCGGGGCCGGCGCGGGCGCTTGTGCCGGTGTTGCAGGGGCTGCGGGTTCGGCGGCGGGAGTGGCGGGTACTGCTGTCTGTTGGGGAGCTGCCTGTTGGGCGGCGTGGGCTTTCATCATATCTTCGCGCGTGACGCGACCGCCCGCGCCGGTGCCCGAGACGGTTGCCGGATCAATGCTAAACTCCACCGCGAGTTTACGAACGGCGGGGGAGTACATCTTGCTCGCGTCGGCGGATTCGGTATACGCCTTTGCGCCGTTGGTCGCGGTGGATGCGCTCGCCTGTGCCGGTAGCGGCGAGGATGCGGACGCCATTTGCGCCGTCGCGTTGTCCATCTCCATCTCGGCCTTTTTCGGCTCCGCTTCAGTCGCTGCCCGGATCGGCGCGGGCACGGCGGCCTCAGTCGTTGGGGCGGGTGCGGAGGCCGCTTCCGTGGCTGCCGCCGCGTCGGTCTCGATCCACAGCAGGATCGTTCCAACGGGCACGGTCTGCCCAATCTCGACGGCGAACTCCTTGACAACGCCGATGAACGGCGACGGAATCTCCGCGACGACTTTCTCCGTCTCGATTTCGGTCAGCAACTGATCTTCCCCAACCGTGTCGCCGATCTTGACGAGCCACTGGAGGACTGTCCCTTCGACGACCGATTCGCCGAGTTGCGGGAACGTGACCGGGGATAATCCGGGCCGGGTCATTGTCGCCGCGCTGCTGCCGTGTGCCTCTGCCATATCGTTGTGCTCCTTAAAATGCCGCAAGTTCGCGCAGAGCGGCGTCAATTTTCGCCGCGTCAACCAGATATGCTGATTCTAGCAGGTGATTGTATGGCATGGCAGGGGCATCGGGAGCGGCGAGACGGCGGACGGGCGCGTCCAGGTCCATGAATGCCTCGTCCGCGATAAACGCGGCTAATTCCGCGCCAAACCCATTCGTCTTGCTCGCCTCGTGGACGACGATCGCGCGGTGTGTCTTCGCCACTGTCGCGAGGATCGCCGCTTTGTCATAGGGCTGGAGCGAGCGGAGGTCGAGCACTTCGGCGTCAATGCCGTCCGCCATCAGACTGTCCGCCGCCTTGACCGCCTCGTGTACCGTCGCGCCGTAGGTGATGACCGAGAGCGTTGTGCCGGGGCGCGCGATACGGGCGACGCCGAGCGGCACGAGTATGTCGCCCGTCGGCATCGGCTCGCGTAGGGAGCGATAGAGCCGCTTGTGCTCGAAGAAGATCACCGGATTCGGGTCGCGAATCGCCGCTTTGAGCATCCCCTTCGCATCGGACGGCGTGGACGGCATCGCCACCTTCAGGCCCGGCATGACGAAGAGATTTTCCGGCGACTGCGAGTGATAAAAGCCACCGTGGACGCCGCCGCCAATCGGCGCGCGCACGACGATTGGCAGGCGTGCATCGCCATTCGAGCGGTAATGCATCTTCGCCATCTCGCTGAAGATTTGTTCGAGTGCGGAGTAGATGAAATCTGCGAACTGGATTTCGATGATCGGCACAGTGCCGAGTAGCGCCGCGCCGATCGCGAAGCCGGTGAAGCCGCTCTCCGCAATCGGCGTGTCGAGGACGCGCGCGGGGCCAAACCGCTCGATCAGCCCTTTTGTTGCGCCGAAAACGCCGCCACGCGGCCCGATGTCCTCGCCGAGTAGGAAAATGCGCGAGTCGCGCTCCATCTCTTCCGCGAGCGCTTGATTGATCGCCTCGATCATCGTCGCGCCGCTGCGGGTGTCGGCACCGGTCACGCCGGTCGGTGGGGAAAACAACCCGTGGGCAACGGGGCCGTGTTCGTCGGGGTCGTGCTGCTCGGTCGCCGACGTGCGATTCGGGGCGGCGGCGACCGCAGTAATTTCCTGCGTAATCGTGTCACGGGTCGAGACGGCCATCAGATTCCCTCCTCGACGGGGGCGTAGACGCGATCCGCGACCGTTGCCGGATCGGGATCGGGCGCAGCCTGCGCCGCCGCGACCGCCGCTGCGATCTCCTCGCGGATGCGGGCACGGCGGCGGGCGATGTCATCCTCGGAAACCAGGCCGCGCGCCTGCACATACTCAATGATCCGTTTGAGCGGCTCGCTTTCCTCCGCTTGCCGCACTTCCTCGCGCGTGCGGTAGGTCATGTCATTATCGTCCGACGTGTGCGGCAGGAGGCGGTACATCTTTGCCTCGATCAGCGTCGGCCCATCCCCACGGACACCGCGTGCCCGTGCCTCCCGCACGGCGGCATAGGTAGCAAACGGGTCCGTACCGTCCACGATAACGCCGGGGAAGCCGAACGCCGCCGCGCGGTCCGCCACATTCGGCACCGGGGACTGCTTGGACATCGGCACGGAGATCGCGTAGCCGTTGTTCTCACACAGGAAGATGACGGGCAATTTGTGCAGCGCGGCGAGCGAACAGGCCTCGTAGAAATCGCCCTTGCTGCTCGTCCCTTCCCCGAAGCAGGTCATCGTCACGGCGTCCGTCGTCCCTTGCAGCCGCATCGCATACGCGCCGCCGACCGCATGGGGAATCTGCGTGCCGAGCGGCGCGGAGATCGAGGCGACGTGGCGGGCTTGCGAGCCGAAGTGGTGCGTCATCTGCCGCCCGCCGCTGATGCTGTCCGCCCCCTTGGCGAAATACATCAGAAAGAGTTCGTTGACATCGAACCCGAACCAGAGGGCAAGCCCGAGATCGCGGTAGTGGGGGAAGAGCCAATCTTTTTTTGGGTCGAGCGCCCAGGCCGCGCCCACTTGCGCCGCTTCCTGTCCCCGGCAGGGCACAACAAAAGGCGCCTTGCCTTGCCGGTTCAGCGCCCACATCCGCTCGTCAATTTCGCGCGTGCGAAGCATCAGATCAAACATCTGAATTGCGTTGTCGTCGCTGAGGCCGACGGTGCGATGGTCAGTTAGCGGTGCGATGGCAGTGAGGGTGGCCACGAGCCTGCTCCTTTGCCGGTAGCGAAGATCATGCGTACATGCGCATAGTACCATATGCTGAACTCGATTGCAGCAGTAGAGATCAACGGTGTGGCGATACCTGCTGTACGCATTTTACGATGATCGTTCGTTGCAGGTTGCGTGCCGGGTGTCTGCTCTATCTTCCGCAACCCGGTAATTGAGCTGTGGGACAGACGCATCAGCGACTGTGACCTAATTGCCGCATGCCATTCGCACTGCAAAAACCGACATACTACGCGGAATTTTGCGTCCCTATTTCTGGTACAGCGTCAGTCCGGTAATGTCGTCATAATCCTGATCGTTGTAGGTGACCAGTTCCACTCTGTGGTGCAGGGCCGTCGCCGCGATCTGAAGATCAAGGACGCGTTCTCGTGTCCGGGTGCTGTGTCGCCGCAGATTATACCGGAGTCGTGCTCCGCGCCTAGCGATGGCGCTATCGAACGGGATCACGAGGATCGGATCGAAGAACTCCTGATATCCCGCTTCCAGTATCTGCGGATCGCTGGCGCGATACACGCCTTCCAGACTTCCATTTGGGTCACCGTACTCACAGCAATCCCATCCGGCATCAGTTTCCTGACGAGGGCACGGGTATCCGGGTCGCCATCGAGATGGCGGATCAGTACGTTGGTATCGAGGAGGTATGGCATCGTTAGGCGGGACGACCGGTGCTGTTTTGGGTGCGATCTTCGTAGATGTCCCGCTCAATCTGCGCGGCGTCCACGCCGGCACGCTTCAGCATACCGGCACTCTTCTCAACAGCTTTCAGGGCGCGATCGGGGTCGTAGTCGGCCCAAATGTCCTCGGCCCGGCGCACGACATCGTAGCGGACACCGTTCGCCTCAACGATAATAGGCTGAGCGTCTTGCTGATTCAGTCGGCGGGCAAGTTCGTCACCGGGATTGAGTTTGATCGTGTGTCCCTGCATCGCGCGTTCCTTTCCTATCATGGCCCGAGTATAGCACGCTATACAAAGGCAAGCATCTCGAAGAAATGCTTGCCTATCAAGAATTGTCGTGATTGCAGGACTACATTCGGGGGCTGCCCCGATTTCGGTTATTCCGCTCCGTCGTTAGGATGACCCGCACGATCAATAATGGAACTCCGCATAAACCACGTCGCCGGGGATGGTGCGCGCGGTGATGTTCTCGCCGTTGAGGGAGGCGGGGACGGCGCGTTCGGGGCCGGGCAAGGGGACTTTAAAGGCGGAATCGGTCGGGACGCCCTCTTTGACGCCGGGGACGGGCGCGCCATCGAGCAGGTGCTTGTCGCGGCCCGAGGCGACGTAGCCGCGCGGGCGGGTGAAGATGACCAGCCCTTGATTCGCGACGGGCGCGTCCTCCGCGAGGCGCATCGAGACAACCGCCGACGAACGCGGAAAGGGCGACCGGAAGATGTGCCGAACAGAGCCGCCTGGCTGCTGAATCAGGAACTCGTATGCGGCGGTCGGGCTGCCCGTGAGGGTGCCCCACGATCCGTCCGCACCCGTCGTCATCTGATGCACCGGTGCGCCAATCCGCGCGCCTGATGCTGGGTCTATCTGGAAGACTGACACGGCAACGCCCGCGACGGGCATGTTCGTCGGCACCTTGTTCTCATAGCCGGTGATCAGGCCGGAAAGCCGCACGGTGCTCTCGGGCGTGATGTCGCCGGCGGCGGTGCGACCCGTGATGAAGCGGAACATCTCGGCGAAGGCGCGCGCGCTGAACGCCGTCTCGCGGTGGTCAATCCCTTCGAGGACGATGTTCGTCGCGCCTTTCAGTTCCGGCGCGGCGTAACTGATGTTGGAGGGCGCGCCGGAGGCAAGCGTCGGCTGGGCGTACTTATCGAACTTGTCGCTGCGGATCGTCAGAAAGGCGACGCCGGGGACGACCTCGCTCCCCGCGTTCAGTTCCTGCATAAACGGGCCTGAGCCGTTGAACTCGCTCGTGTTGCCGGGCGTGCTGAAAACGCCGTGGTTCACGCCGCCACCGAGGACGACATGGCTGACTTTCGCCGCGCCGCCATGCTTGACGAAGTTGCGGATCGAGTTCGCGCCGCGTGAGTTGCCGACCAGGGCGAGTTTCGCCGCGCCTGTCTGCGCCAACACCGCGTCTACTTTGGCGGCGAGTTGTGTCCGCTGCTCCTCCGTCCCCGACCGGCTCGGTTGCGGAATCGCCTCATCGTCGCGCGCGGTCGGATTCGGGTAATCAATCGTGAAGAGCCGCGCGCGCGCGAAGCCGTTCGACTCGAACCGCCAGAGCGTTGTGATCCAGAGCGCGGAGGAATCGCCGTTGCCGTGAACAAAAAGGATTGGCGGATCGGCGCTCGCCGTTCCCTTCGTCACTGATGCCGCCGGAGCGGTCGCGGGCGCCGTCGTTGGCAATGCAGCGGTTGGCGCGGCAGTTGCCGGTATGGGGGCGGCGGTCGTTGCTGTCGGGGCAGCAGCGGGTGGGCTGATCGGTGTGGGCGCTACATTTGTTGTCGGCGACGCCGACGTGCCGCCGCACGCGGCGAGCAGCGCGGGCACGATCGCGCCCGACACGCCCATCACTGCGCCGCGCCATACGAATGCGCGCCGTGTGAACCGGAAATCGCTCGTCCCATGTGTCTGCATCGCCGTTGCTCCATTTCGCGCGCCGCCGCCGACTCTGACCCTGTGATGTGCTCTCCCGGATTGTCGCACAGCACGGGCCGGGGTGTTAAGGTGGCCCCGCTCATGGTGTTGTTTGTGCGGTCGTGTACAATGCAGCGAATATTTGTAGGCATTCCGTGCGTGAATAAGGGGGAATGACGATGGCAGGGGAACCGGCGATGCGTTTTGTCCGGTACGCGCAGGATGGCGCGGCGAAGTACGGCGTACTCGAAGGCGACATCGTCCGCAGTGCGACGGGTGATCCATTCAACGGTGGATTGACGGCTGGTGAGGCGGTCGGCCCGATGGCGAGCCTGACGCTCCTGCCGCCGGTGCAGCCGGGGAAGATCGTCGCGATTGGCCTCAATTATCAGAGCCACATCACGGCGGATGCGCCCGGCACCGAGAAGCCGAAGTCGCCGATCACCTTTCTCAAGCCGCAGACCTCGCTGATCGGGAATGGCGCGGCGATCCATTTGCCGCCGGAGATGAACCAGGTCGAGTATGAGGCGGAAGTTGGTTTTGTGATCGGGAAGCGCGCTCGTTACGTCAAAGAAGCGGATGCCTACGATTACATTCTTGGCCTGACGTGTGGGAACGATGTCTCCGCGCGGGACGTGCAGTTCTCCGACAACCAATGGATGCGCGCCAAAGGATTCGACACGTTCACGCCGCTCGGCCCATGCATCGCAGTCGGCTTGCGCGCCGAGGGATTAAAGATGACAGGTGCGCTGAACGGCGACGTGCGGCAAGAGGCGAATACGGACGATCTGATCTTCTCCGTGCCCTTTCTCGTCCAGTTCCTGTCCCGTTTCATGACACTCGAACCGGGCGATGTCGTCATTACCGGCACCCCGGCAGGTGTCGGTAAACTCGCCCCCGGCGATACCTACGCAATCACTGTCGAAGGCGTCGGCACGCTGACGAATCCGTGTGTCGCCGAGGAGTATCGAGTAACGAGTAACGAGTAACGAGGGACGGGCGGGAGCGATCTCGTTACTCGTTACTCCCCGGAGGGCTTGTGCAATCGGAGTGGGCCGACGACGGAGACGATTCGCAGCGCGGGTTTGATCTCGGCAGCCAGTGGGACTCGGTGCTTGCCACCGGGGGGTACGTCGTGGGTATTGAAGTCTCCGGGCGCGGCCAACGGGTAGCGGTGGCCGATTTGCGTGGGCAGATTGTCGAGCGGACTCCAGTCGAGGGCGATGCCTCGCTTTCAGCGGACGATCTGCGCCTCCGACTCCGCAAGCTCGTCACCGAGACATTGAAAAAGGCGAATGTCCCGATGGATCGCGTCGTCCGCATCGGCATCGCCTTCGGCGGGCCGGTGGATGCGGGGCGCGGCGTCATCCTGTATTCACCGCGCACTCCCGGCTACGACAACCTGCCCATCGCCGCCGTGCTCGAAAACGACTTGAAAGTACCGACTTTTCTCGACAATGACGCCCGCGCCGCCGCTCTGGGCGAGGCGATTTTCGGCGCGGGGCGGGGCGAGGAGCACATCATCTACGTCCATCTCGGCACGGGCGTCGGCGGCGGCATTATCCTCAACGGTCAGTTGCAGCAGGGCGTGACGACGACGGCGGGCGAGATCGGCAATGTGATCGTCAACCCGGACGCGCACCAGGGTGGCGGGCGTCCGGGTCGGCTCGAAGCGTACGCCTCGGCGCGGGCGATCATGCAGCACGCGCGGGAACGCGCCATCGCGGCGGGCGGCGAGAGTGTGTTGCTCACTAGTGGCGCGCTGACGCCGAAAAAGGTCTTCGAGGCGGCGCGAGATGGCGACCGCGCGGCGCAGGAGACGGTGGACGAGGCGGTACGGATGCTCGGCCTCGCACTGGCAAACCTCGTAACGACGCTCAATCCCGGCGTGATTATCGTCGGCGGGCAGGTGGCGGAGGCGGGGCCGCTCCTGTTCGAGCCTCTCCGCTCGACGATCCGCCAATACGCGATGGATGTGCCGGGTCGCGCCGTCCGCATTGCCCCCGCTGAACTAAAAGCGGACGCCCCGCTCGTCGGCGCCGTCGCTATGGCCCTGCAAAGCCTGAACAGATAGAAACCGGATTGAACCGCAGAGACGCTGAGGGCGCAGAGAGAGAAAGAGGGAGTAACAATGAGGGAGTATGGGAGCGCCATACTGCTCTTCTCATATTTTCCTCCTCCTCCCTCTCTGCGTCCTCAGCGTCTCTGCGGTTCATGTGTTTTCAGTTGGGGGTGACATGGCGACGGGAATGACGGTGGCGGTGGATTGCACGGGTGGGGACGACGGGGAAGCGCCGAATGTGGCGGGGGCGGTTGCCGCCGCGAAGGATTTTGGCATCACGGTCGCGCTGATCGGGCGACCGGAGCGGATTCGCGCCGAACTGGCGACGCATGCGACCGCCGGCTTGTCGCTCCCGGTGATCGAGGCGCCCGATGAAGTGGAGATGGATGAGCACCCCGCGCAAGCCGTTCGCCGCAAGCCGCAGGCGTCCATCAATGTCGCGATGAAGGCGGTCAAAGACGGCTCCGCCGCCGCGATGATCTCTGCAGGGAACAGCGGCGCGACGATGGTTGCGGCGCTCTTCCATCTCGGCCGGATCGCGGGGATTGATCGCCCGGCGATTGGCGCGATCATGCCGACATTGACCGGCGACCTGCTGCTAATTGATGCGGGCGCGAATACCGAAGTGCACCCCGAATACCTCGTCCAGTTCGCGCAGATGGGCAGTATCTATATGAGTAAGGTGCGTGGCGTCGCGCGGCCCCGCATCGGCCTCCTTTCCTCCGGCGAAGAGGAAACGAAGGGGACGAAAATCGTCCAGGAGACGCATCAACTGCTGAAGACAACACCCGGAATTCAGTTCATCGGCAATGTCGAGGGTAAGGACCTGCCGAAAGGCGCGTGCGATGTCTGCGTGACTGACGGCTTCACCGGCAACGTCGCGTTAAAGACCGCTGAGGGGACGGCCGCGTTCATGGGCGCGATCCTGCGGCGGGAGCTGACGAAGAGCATGCCGCGTAAGGTGTTCGCGGCGCTGCTCCGCCCGGCTTTTCGTGCGATGCGGGATGAACTCGACCCCGCGCGCGAGGGTGGCGCACTCCTGTTCGGTGTAGATGGCGTCGCGGTGATCGCCCACGGCCATTCCGACGCCCGCGCCATCCGTAACGCGATCCGTGTCGCCAAAGAATGCGTTGAAGGCCAGGCGGTCGAGGCAATCCGCGCGCTGCGGGGAACCTAACCCCCGGCCCCTTCCCGCGAGGAAGGGGAGCGAGCCTCCAAAAGATCGAGGCGTTAAGTGAAACGCCTCGGTTTCACGATGAGTCATCCCTTCCTCGCGGGAAGGGTCCGGGGGTTAGGTTGTGTTCACCGATGAAATTCGCGCCCTGCTCGATCTGCCGCGCGTCGGGACGCTGGGGACGACAAATCCCGACGGGACGCCGCTGCTCACGCCAATCTGGTATGCGCGGGATGGCGACGAAATCTGGCTCGCGATCGGGCCGAAAAGTTTGAAGGTGCGCAACATCGGGCGCGATCCGCGCGTCATGTTCGTCGTGATGGATGAAAGCGGCTATATGTATGTGACCATTCAAGGGCACGCGCGGTTCGAAAGCGGGGAAGATGGCGCGAAGCCGCGTGAAATGGCGATCCGCTATCTCGGCGCACAGGCGGGCGCGCGATTCGCGGAGCGCGACTATATCAAGGAGGAGATTGTCTGCCGGATCATACCCGAGAAGGTGCGACTGCGACGCGCGGAATGAGCGGAAGATTCCACACCCGGCATCTGTTTGCACGCCGTAGAGCAAATGACTATGATCCTCGCTCAGGTCTCGGTGAGACATTCCGTCCGTGCGGTCGCCGTCGCGTAGGTCGTATCCCAGCCTGTACCGGATCATCGGACAGCCTTCGACCGTGGGAAAATGAGCGAAGTGCGAGGGCGTTGTGCGGCACGGTGGGGGGAAGGCGGCGATCGCGTCCACGACAACGCCCGGTGTGTGGCGGGCGTTCGCGCTGATCGGTGTCGTCGTGGCGATTACCCAGACCGGGTTCTTTCTCACTTCTGCCGTGCTCCCACTCTACCTGCGCGATCTCGGCGCGCCGGAGGGCCGGATCGGGCTGGAGGTCGGGTCGGGCAACCTCGCCGCCCTCTTCGTCATGCTCGCTCTCGGCCCGGCGCTGAACCGGCGCGGCCCCCGCCCCTTCATCACCCTCGGCGCCGCGCTCTACCTCGTCGCGGCGCTGGCGATGATCACCCTGCCCGCCGAGGGACCGGTGACGCTCTTCCGCGTGCTGCAAGGGATCGGTACCGCCGTCATCATGCCGAGCGCCTCCACGCTCGCCACCGGACTGCTGCCGCACCGCCCCGCGACGGCGATCGGACTGATGAGTAGCCTCAACAGCCTCGCTCTCGCCGTCGGCCCACCGATCGGACTCGCCCTCTATGCCGCCCACGGCGCGACAGGCTTGTTCGTGCCTGCAGCAATCGCCGCCACCTTTGGCTTCGCCGCGACATGGCTGCTCCCACGCGCCCGCCCCATACACCGCGCCCGCGGCTTCGGTTTCGACCGCGCCTGGATCCCGCTCCTGGTTGCCAACGCTCTGGGCATCATCCACTTCGGCGGGATTCTCGCCTACCTCTCGCTCGACCTGCGTGCCCGCCACGGCCCGAGCGCCGGCATCTTCTTCGCCGCTGATAGCGTGGGTGTCCTCCTGCTTCGCGCCCCGACCGGCATGTTCGTTGATCGCGCCGGATCGCGGTGGCCGAAGCTGCTCGGCCTCGCCTTCATCCTCCCGGGTATCCTGTTCCTCGGCCTCTCCCCTACCCCCCTGACGCTGGCGGCAGCAGGGGCGGGCACAGGGATCGGTGCGGGGTTGCTCGTGAGCGGGATCATGGCTGATCTGGCGCGCCTGAGTACCGGCGCGAATCGTGGCACCGCACTCTCACTTGGCTCCGCGAGTTTCAGCAGCGCGTTCTTCGTGGGGAGCACGATCTCCGGCCTGCTCTACACGGCTGACGGCTTCGGCGCGATTGTGAGTTTCGGCGCGATCATGGCCGTCGCCGCACTGCCGTTCGCACTGCTCTCAGGCTCTCATGGTACGAGTGGAGGAGAGCGACCCGGCAACGCTGGCGATGCGATCGCATGAGAGTAGTCCTTCCGTAACGATAGGAAGCCAATACGCCCGGGTTCCTATCTGCGCAAAGGAATCGGCGAGTGCGATCAGGGGGTGTACTCTATGGGGGGGCAGCATCGGCTCTTCCCTGTGCTGCATACCAGACACGGAGAAGACTCTTCAGCGATAGAGATAAAGCGCCGTAAGACGCGCCTGCTGTCGGTGATGGAGTAATCCCCAGATTCCACGCGTGCCATGCTTCAGCAGTGCGATTCCCCATCGTATGGGGAGGGACAGCGAATTGGGACGCGTTTCCTTCCGAGCCGGTTGATGGGCCTCGATCTGTGAGACAAGCGCATCTACCTTTTCGACATCGTCAACGAGTGACTTCAGCGATTGCTCGAGGTAGCATTGGAGATGCACCGCCTCGGGTACATCCTTCGTTTTCCGTTTCAGTTGCGCGGCAGCAAGCATTGCGACGGTCAAATGCGTCCGCATATCAATCAACTCGGAATGTTCAATAACCTGGCTATCCTCAGTATCGTACATCATGGTGGCCCCTCGCAGTCGCATGTGCGACAGAGTGTTGTTGGTCCCAATAATGCAAGAGTGCTGCCACAAGCAATAGCGCATTGCAAAGGGGATAACCCAACGGGTCAAGAGTCACTTGCAGGCTACATGTTTATGATGGCAGCGCATACGGGAGTGAATCGAGGGACAGATGGGTATGGAAGTTCGCGTCGGGCCGTCCGTGGTCACGATCAATCAAAGCAGCACCTTTCTCGTCACGCGCGAGGACGGCACGATCGAGGCAGGGGGCGAACTCGGTCTGTTCGCACAGGACACGCGGTTCGTCAGCCACTACGAGTTCGGCATCAACCGCTCGCCGTGGACGCTCCTGAACGGCGGCGCGACTTCCTATTCCGCTGCTCGCTGGTACTACACAAACCCCGCTGTCGAAACCGAGACGGGCATGCTTGCCGAGCGCGCCATCGGGATGGTGATCGAACGGGAGATCGGCCACGGTGTCTGCGAAGCAATGACGCTCACGAACTATAGCCTTACGCCCGTGATGTTTCAGTTCGAAATCATTATCCGCTCCGATTTCGCCGACATTTTCGATGTGCGCGCGCATAAACTCGTGGATCGCGGCATCATCCGCTCCCATTGGGACGACCGCCGCTGCACGCTCCTGACGACCTATCACCACAAAGACTTTCATCGCCGGTTCCTCTATCGCCTGCACGACACAACGAGTGAGCCGCGTTTCGCGAATGGCCGCATCGTCTTCGATATTACGCTCGCTCCGCAGGCGTCGTGGCACGCACAGGCGTCGCTCGTGCCAATTTTCGGCGCCGATGTCCGCGATCCGGTGAATGATCTCGAACAACCCGTCGGCATCAGCGCGCACATGCGGGCGATGCAGGAGCGGTGGCAGGATGTGACGGCGCACTGCGCCAGCGACAATGTCCATTTCAATCAGTCGTTTAACCAGTCCATAGACGATATGGGCGCGCTACGCATCTACGATCAGGACTATTCGGAGGATGCGTGGATCCCGGCGGCGGGCGTGCCGTGGTACGTGACGATCTTCGGGCGGGACAGCCTGATTGCCTCATTGCAGACGATGATGATTCATCACCCGTTCGCGCTCGGATCGTTGCAGCGGCTCGCGGAGCATCAGGCGACGACGATGGACGACTGGCGCGACGCCGAACCGGGCAAGATGCCGCACGAAATCCGCTTCGGCGAATTGGCGCACTTCCACAAAATACCGCATACACCCTACTACGGCACGGCGGACGCCACGCCGCTCTACCTCATTACACTCCACGAAGCCTATCTCTGGACGGGCAAGATGGGGCTGCTCGACCAGTATCGCGACGTCGCGGAGCGCTGCCTCGACTGGATTGATCGGTACGGCGATCTAGACGGCGACGGATTTCAGGAATACAAAACACGCTCGTCGCTCGGCTACCACAACATGGCGTGGAAAGACGCCGGCAATGCCGTCGTCTGGCCGGATGGCTCGCAGGTTGGGTTGCCGATCGGTACCTGCGAGTTGCAGGGGTACGTGTATGACGCGAAGCGGCGAATGGCCGAAATCTACACCGTCCTCGGCGAAAGCGCGCGGGCCGAGCAGATGCGCGCGGAAGCCGAGGCGCTGAAACAGCGCTTCAATGACGTCTTCTGGATGGAGGAGGAAGGGGCGTATGGTTACGCACTCGGCGGGCCGGAGAAGCGTCTCGTCCGCTCAGTGGCGTCCAATGCCGGGCAGTGCCTGTGGAGCGGCATCGCCCCGCCCGATCGCGCCGAACGGATGATCGCGCGCCTGCTTGCGCCCGACATGTTCAGTGGTTGGGGGATCCGGACACTGAGCGACCGCAATCCAGCCTTCAACCCGTTCGATTATCAGCTCGGCTCGGTCTGGCCGCACGATAATGCGATCATCGCGGCGGGTATGCGGCGGTATGGGCATACTGATGGCCTGCATCGGGTCGCCAAGGCGATGCTCGATGCACAGGCGGGGTTCGACCGCTACCGCTTGCCGGAACTCTTTGCCGGATTACAGCGCGAGGAGACGAGTTTCCCCGTTCAGTACCTCGGGGCGAATATCCCACAGGCATGGGCGGCGGGCGCGATCTTTATGCTCCTTCGCGCGCTGCTCGGTATCGAGGCGGACGCTCCGCACAACCGTCTCATCGTCGCTCCGGCTTTGCCGGACTGGCTGCCGCGTCTCGATCTGAGCAATCTTCGCGTCGGCGACGCCCGCCTTCATCTGCGCTTCTGGCGCGAAGGTGACGTTTCCCGCTGGGAACTCGTCTCGCAGCATGGAGAGCAGACTATCGAAGTGGTTGATGGCCGGACAAACCCGGTGGCATAGGCTTCGGCCTGTGATCTCGTACAGGCTGAAGGCAAAAAGGGCACCCAAAAGGGTGCCCATACGCTCTGCTGTCCTTTGTCTGCTGACGATTAGTAACCGCTGGCCCGCCGCTTCTGGAAGCAATCGCGGCAATAAACCGGTCGGTCACCGCGCGGTTGGAATGGCACCTGTGTCGTTTGACCGCAGTCGGCGCACACCGCATCGAACATCTGGCGCGGCGGGCGGTCGCTGTATCCGCCACCGCCGCCACCACTGTATCCGCCACCGCCACTGCCACCGCTGTAGCCACCGTCATTTCCGTAGCTGCTGCGGGTACTGTAGCCGCCGCCACCACCGCTGCCACCTTGCGCGGCCTTGCGTGCGGAACGGCAATTCGTGCAGCGTGTCGGCGGGTTCAACAGCCCGCGACTCTGATAAAACTCCTGTTCACCCGCCGTCCACGTGAACTGTTCGCCGCAATCGCGGCAGGTCAAAACCTTGTCCGTGAAACTCACCGGAACCTCCTCGATGGCCCCCGGCCATCAGACCAAAACAAACGACCGCCTGTGGAGAGGTTCGGTGCGTACCCGGCAAGGATTCGACGGACAAAACCAGAGCGACCCTGCGAACACGAGCGCAGTTAGCAAGCCTTCAATCTACTCCACCCCGCTATCATACCGAATCCCGGAGCATTTCGCAAGCCGAATCAGTAGGCGATAGTCAGTAGTCGGTAGTCAGTCTCTAGCGGCGCGCTCGCTGGTTCCGGCAACGCGCCACGCCTCGTTCATCATTGTTTATGCAAGCACGCCGACTAGTAATTACGGCAAAATCTGTGGTAGATTACGCGTCAGGTGCATGATGTACCTGCCCCTGTGCCGCAGTGGCGGAATGGCAGACGCGGCGGACTTAAACTCCGCTGGTGAATAACCGTGTGGGTTCGACCCCCACCTGCGGCACCATCAGATCCTCTTGCCTAGCAAGCAAAATGACGACCCCTCGTGGCTATCACGGTCGTGAGGGGAGGCGTATCGTGCCCTTGTCCACACGTTGGTCACGGACGCTCGCGGGCATCCTCCGACGAGTACGAGGAGACGCTGCTGCGTGCTAAACACCGCATTCTCGAAATCAATGTCCTGCCAGCGGATACCGAGCAGTCCCCGCGTCGCATGGCCGTTGCGAGCGCAACGATCCAGATTGGACTCCAGATCAGTCATCATCACTGTATTTCCGGCTCTTCTCGATGAGCGATTGCCTCCCCTAGCCCCGCTGCGTCGCGCGCGCAAAGCGCGGCAGCACATCCGACAGGAAGAGGTCCAACCCTTCCCCACTCGGGAAGTCCATGAACGAGAGCTGCACGTGCCGCACGCCCAGCGCCGCGAACTCCGCCAGCTTTTCCGCCACCTCGTCCGGCGTGCCGCTAAGCAGATAGAGTTCGCCCCGGTGGCTGAAGGGCAGGTTGCGCACGACGGCGTCCGGGTCGCGCGACAGGCTGACGGTCGCGAAGTAGGTCGGTGCGATCTCCGCCGGGTCGCGCCCGATCGCGCGGCAGTGCTCGTGGAGGATGCCCAACTTGCGCCCATATTCGGTCGGCGAATAGTAGTCCGCGTTCCACCAGTCCGCGTGCTCCGCCACGACGCGCAGCGTCCGCCGCTCCCCCGCCCCGCCGATCATCAGGATGGGCGCGGGGTCGGGGCGCGGCGCGCACTGCGCATCCGCCACCGCGTAGTGCGCGCCGGTGAAGGTGGCCGGGGATTCCGTCCACAGCGCGCGGATCACCCGTATCGCCTCATCGAGCTGTACGATCCGGACGGAGGCGGCGGGGTAGGGGTAGCCGTAGGCGCGGTACTCGTCCTCCTTCCACCCCGCCCCGATGCCGAGGACGAAGCGGCCGCCCGTGAGGAACTGGAGGGTCGCGGCGATCTTCGCCGTCAGCGCCGGGTTGCGGTAGCCCTGGCCGAGGACGAGCGTGCCGAAGCGCACACCGGGGGCGCGGCCTGCGGAATGGGCAAGCAGGGAGAGACACTCCATCAGGGGGATGTCGTCGAACTGGAGATGGTCAACGACCCAGGCTGACAGGTCGTGCTCCATGCAGGCCGCGAGGATTTTGTCGTTCATCGCGGCCATATCCGCCAATGTCCCGCCGCGCGCCGTCACGCGGAGCACGATCCCGAAGTCCAATGCCGTCATCTTCCCCTCCATTACTATCTCGCCCGTCAGAGCCGAGTGATAATCCGTGTCGAACAGCGTCGCGCACATCAAGGTTTCGTGTCACTATCGCTCTTGTTCCCCACCAGCCTTCCCAAAATCGTACATTTGTGCTATACTTTCGGTAGGGAATTGTATGGAAGGAGAATCCAATATGTGTGGCAGATACGCTATCGTACTGGCTGGTGACGGCAGCCTCCAGCGCCGTTTCTCCCTCGAAGACCTGCTCGATGACCCGCAGACCCGCTTCAATGTTGCCCCGACCCAGACGCTCCCAGTCGTCGTGCGCAACAGCCCGGATCGGGTTGAGATGATGCGCTGGGGTCTCGTCCCGTCGTGGGCAAAAGATGTGTCCATCGGCAGCCGGCTGATCAATGCCCGCGCCGAGACGGTGGCGGAGAAGCCCGCCTTCCGCAGGCCGCTCCGCTCGCAGCGATGCCTGGTGCCCGCCACCGGATTCTTCGAGTGGAAGCGGGACGGGGACGGCAAGGTGCCGCATTTCATCCACCTGCCGGACGAACCGCTCTTCGCCTTCGCCGGGCTGTACGACACCTGGCGCGACCCGAATGGGCAGACGGTGCAATCGTACTGTATCATCACGACCGAACCGAACGCGGTGATGGCCCCGATTCACAACCGGATGCCTGCCATCCTGCGTCGGGAAGATGAAGACGAATGGCTCGACCCGGAGAATACCGAACCGGAGCGCCTGCTTTCCCTGCTGCGCCCGTACCCGGCCCACGCAATGGCGGCGTACCCGGTGTCGCGGATGGTGAACAGCCCAGCCAACGACGCGCCCGGTGTCCTCGAACGGGCGTAGGCAACCTTCGGAATACCGTGCCGCTCGGGCCCACTTACTGATGTTGCGGGCGCAATGGATGCCGCGATTCGATGAGGACGATGATCCCGTAATCACGGGCAGCGAAACCGAGCCGTTCGGCTAGCACACCGCGCTCGCCCGCCACTCGGATGCTCACACCGGGCTACGCTCGCCGCTTCCGGCCCTCATACCACGTTTGCCAATCGTCATGCTGCCGCTTATATTCCAGTCGTGGGTGCATAATCGCCATGCTCTTGCCCGCTTCGTCCACTCGCGTGAGTATGCATCGCTTGTAATCGCACCCGTAATCGCGCTCCCGTATTGTGGCATCAATCGCGTCGTCGGCGGTGGCGAATGGCCCCGCTTCCGTCGTCCAGTTGCTGCCCCCTTGCAAGACCGAAAACTGCATCGCGAGATAGTATCCTGGTTTCTTGTCGTCCATCCGAATCTGTCCCTTCTTGCTGCGGTTCATTCGCGTTCATCGTCGGTTGCCCCTCATCAGCAAGATACTCACCACCATACACAATGGCACCCATTGGTCGCTTCACGACGAAAGGGAGCGAGCGTAGGTTGCCATTCTTTCGTTTCTCCCAACAATCACGACACAGGCATATAATCGTTCCCACGCAGATAGGGTGAACCGAGATTACAACGTCGCGATTGCGCGCTCCACAAACGGGCGGTTGGGATGGAAGGGGATCGCGTTTGCGGACGCGGCCCCGGTGAGCAGGTCCACGAGCAGGCGGCTGCCGGCCGGGCTACTCATCACGCCATGGCCGCTGTAGCCCGTGTTCACCCACAGCCCATTGGCGGCGGTCGGGCCGACGAGCGGACGGTGATCCGGCGTCATTGTGTACTGGCCTGCCTGGATCAGCCAGGGCATGCTGTTCCGTTCCCAGACCGCGCCCCAAAAGGGGACGGTTCGCGCGGCGGCAATCGGGCTGCGCGGATCAAGCAGTTGGAACGCAAAGCGGCGATCAGTCGGCACATCCTCGACGGGTGCGGTCGGCGCGGTTGCGGGGTCGGTGTGGAGCAAATACGCGCCGCGCAGCGCGGGTCGCCAGTGGACGCCCGTTTCCTCATCAATTGTCATCGGCGCGTCTTGCGGCACTTCTGGGAGGTCGGGAAGAATTACCTTCTGCCGCCGGACGGTCGTAATGGGCAGTCGGATATCCGCACGCTCGGCAAGCAGTCCCGAAAGCGGCCCGCACGCGACGACTGCCGTATCGGTCAATAC
>JBBSFO010000006.1:0-22308 GCA_038238655.1 Thermomicrobiales bacterium
AAGCCGCCGCTGACGCCAACGGGGGTACCGTCCGCACGCCAGCAGGCCGCACAGTGGAGCAGGCCGGATCGCGCGTCGCGCAGCACGCCGTTCATGCCGCCCGCAACTTTCGGTACGACGGACACCCGATGCCCCATCCCTTCCAACTCGGCGACGAGCACCGGAAGATTCGGGAAGCGGTTTTCGAGCAGCACGGTGCCGCCGTCCGTCCAGATGCGCGGCGCTTCCACGGCCTCCTGGAGTGTCATGCCGTGGTCGAGGACGTTGAGAATCCCCTGCATCACGGCGGGGAAGATTTGCCGACCGCCGGGGGTACAGAGGGCCATCAGCGGCACGCCGTTCCGCTCCACAATTGTTGGGGACATGCTGCTGAGGATGCGCTTGCCGCCCGCGATGCTATTGGTCTCGCCGGGGAAGGGATTCATGTTCGAGATCATGTCGTTGAGGAGCATCCCCGTACCCGGCGTTGTCACTTTCGAGCCGAACAGGCGGTTCAGTGTCTGCGTTGTCGTCACGAACATGCCGTCCGCGTCTGCGACGGTGACATGCGTCGTGTTGACGCTCTCCATCAGCGGGCGTTGCCCCGCGTCGTGGTGCGCTGTATGGTGCGCGTCAATCGCGGCGCGGCGTTCGTCGGCGTATTCCATGCTCGTCAGCCACCGCACCGGCACATCAACGAAGGCGGGGTCGGCCATATAGCGCGCCCAGTCCGCAAAGGCGATGCCCAGCGCTTCCGCCATGAGGTGGATCGTGCGCGCCGTACCAAAGCCCGACGCCGCGAGATCGAAGCCACTGAGAATGTTGAGCATCTGTGCGATGTGCGTTCCGCCCGCGCTCACCGGTCCCATTCCTGTGATCGTCGCGCCTCGGTACGTCGTTCGCACCGGCTCGCGCTCGATGACGTTGTACGTCGCGAGGTCATCCATCGTGATCAGGCCCCCGTGCGCCGCCATGTCCGCGACGACCGCTTCCCCGATGGGGCCGCGATACAACGCATCCGGCCCGCTCGCGGCGACGGCGCGCAGGGTCTCCGCGTAGTCGCGCCGGACGATCAGATCGCCGGTGCGCGGCGGGCCGCCATCGGGCAAAAACACCGCCGCGCTGGCGGGGAAGCGACTGAGGCCATCCACGTTCTCGGCAATCGCGTTGACGAGGTAGGGCGAGGCGGGGTAGCCGTCGGTGGCGTAGCGGATCGCGGGGGCGATCACCGTCGCCAGCGGCAGGTTGCCCCACCGCCGTAACGCCTCCGTCCACCCGGCGAGCGCGCCGGCAACACCGACGGCCCTGTGTCCGAGACGGTTCTCGTCGTTCTCGGTTAGCCATTCCGTGGTGCTCGGCAGTGGGCGGAACATCGTTTCCGTCGCCGCGCCGGGGCAGGTGGCGAAGTTATCGAGCGTTGTCACTCCCCCCGCCGCATCGCGCACGACGACGAATCCACTGCCGAAGATGCTCACCATCATCGGCTCCACTACCGTCAGCGCGAATAATGCCGCCATCGCCGCGTCAACGGCGTTGCCGCCCCGACCGAGCATCTCCACGCCCGCCGCGCTCGCGAGCGGGTGGTTCGTCGCCACGACCCCCCGCGACGCGATCACTTCCTGTTTCCGCAACGGCAACGGGTACGTCATACCGACCTCCTCGTATGAAACGCAGATGGGCGCTGTATCGCCCGCCTCACGGTGCGTAGTGGTAGCCAATCTTCGGGGCGAGCGAAAGGGTGGCGTAGAGCGTCTCGAAATGCGGGACAGGAATACCGGCGCGAGCGCCACGGCGCACAACGGTGCCGAGCAATTCCTCGACCTCGGTCTGCGGGCGACCTTTCTCGAAGTCGCGTTGCAAACTGCTCTTGATGACCACCTTGGTCGTCATCATCGCGCCCTTCCGCTTGGCAATAATGTCGGATGCGATGGGTGTGCCCTCGGCGGCAGCAATGGCGACGAGTTCGTCTATGCACGCGAGATAGAGCGCGCGCGTCGGCGGATGGTTGAAGATATCGCCGTACGTAGCGCGAGAAACGGCAGTGATTGCGGCGATGGGACCGATCCACAGGAACTTGTCCCACAAGATACCCATCGGGTCTTCACTGAGGACGCCCCGCACTCCCGCGCCATTGAGGGCATCCACGAAGGAGCGAAGACGCGGCGTGGCGGCGCCGGTGGATTCCGCGACCGCCACCTGATCGGCGGGGGGGAAGCGGTGGATGATGCCGGGGGCAACGATCGTCGCGGTGTACGTGGTGGTTCCGGAAATCACACGCTCCGCGCCGTAGCGATTGCCGAGGCGTTCGGGGGCATCCAGCCCGTTCTGGATCGTGACGATCGCGGAGTTGTCGCCCATCAGCGGTGCGGCTTGCGTTGCCGCAGTGTCGGTGTCGTACGCTTTGACTCCGAGAAGAACGAAATCCACCGGGCCGATATCAGCGGGGGTATCCGTAGCGGGAGCGCGGATGACGAACTCGTCGAGAATGTCGTCGTTGGTGACTTCGCGCAGCGTCAGGCCACCGGCGCGGATCGCGTCGAGGTGCGCCCCGCGCGCGATGAAGGCCACCTCATGCCCCGCGCGGGCGAGCGTGCCGCCGATGTATCCGCCGATTGCCCCGGTGCCGAAGACCGCGATTTTCATGCGTGCGTTGCTCCTTCATCATGAATACTCTGTTGCGCATCATCCCCTAACCCTGAACCTCGCCTGCTATATTGATGCCGACGCGGCGAAATCCTCGCTCCGGAGAAACTGGACAACGCGTGCAGTCGCCCGGCGGAGCGTTTCTTCGCCCTTCTCGACACTGCCGGGGCGCGCATCGCCGACCATCCCCGTCGGTCCGAGCGGGAAGCGAGAGCGTGGCTTGATGAAATCGGTGTACGCATCCTTCCCGGCGGGAGGGATGTTCAGCCGATCAGCCTTGACGGCCTCCGGCGCGATGGCGAGCATCACGCTCGTGCCGAACTCGCTCGCGTGGCCGTGCGGCAGGACCTCCGCCTCTACCAGGTCCTCGACGAGCGGCTGGATGAACCGCCACCAGTCAATCTGCGCACAGCGAACATTCTCCGCTCGGAACTCCGCTTCCAGGGCAGCGCACACGTCTGCGACGGTCTGGACATTGCCCGCATGTCCGTTCAGAAAGAGAATGCGACGGCTCCCGTTGAGGATGAGCGACCGCGCAACGCCACTCACATAGGCAAACAGCGCCGTACGATCCACCCACAAGGTGCCGGGATGCGTGGAGAGTGACTGCGACATGCCAATCGGGATGAGCGGCGCGATGATCGCGGGTATTTCCGCCGCCACCCGCTTCGCCAGCGCTTCCGTCGCGATACCATCCGCACCCATCGGCAGGTGCGGCCCATACACCTCTACCGCGCCGAGTGGCACGAGCGCGAGGTCCGTCTCCTTCACGAGTGCCGCGTAATCCGGTGATGTCAGAAACCGTGCTTCCATTGTCATTGCTCATCCCTTCCGAGTAGTCAGTAGCCGGTCGCCAGTAGCCGGTGGCCATTCGTAGGGGCGGTTCGCGAACCGCCCTCCCTTCGCCTCGTTCTGATCGTTTCCGGTGGTCCTCCCTCAGTCCTCAGTCCTTCTCACCGCCGGAGACGCGGATCGAGCGTGTCCCGCAAGCCGTCGCCGAGGACGTTGCAGGCGAGAATGATGAGCGAAATCGCCACCGATGGCCAGAGGATTGGCCAGATGGACTGGCTCATGTAGCCGCGCCCCGTCGCGATCATCAGCCCCCACGACGGATTTGGCGGTCGGACGCCGATACCGAGGAAAGAGAGGCCGCTCTCCACCAGGATGGCGAAGCCGAGCGAGAGCGAGACCTGCACGATGATCGGCGCGAGGATGTTCGGTAGGACGCCGCGCATCAGGATGCGCGGGGAACGAGCCCCCATCGCGCGGGCCGCCTCGATGTACTCGCGCGTCCGCTCGGAGAGCGTGCTGGCATGGACGAGCCGGGCGAAGCGCGGCGTGTAGAGGATGCCAATGACGATCACGAGATTGCGTACGCCGGGGCCGAGAAAGGCGACGACCGCGATGGCGAGCAGGATCGGCGGGAAGGCGAGCAGCACGTCCATCAGCCGCATCGTCACCGTTTCCCACGCCCGCCCGAAATACCCGCCGACGAGTCCGATCGTTACGCCCAGAATGACCGCCACCGCGATCGAGCCGAACGCGACCTCCAGCGAGACGCGGCTGCCGTAGATCAGGCGCGACAGGAGATCGCGCCCGAACTCGTCCGTGCCGAGGGGGTAGACGGCGCTCGGCGCGGCGAGGCGCTGCTGCGGGTGCTGCCGGGTCGGGTCGCCCGGCGCAATCAACGGCGCGAAGATCGCCATCAGAAAGAAGAGCAGCAACATCGTGCCCCCAATGGCGATGCGCGGGTTGCGCAGGGCGCGCCGCCAGAGCGGCGGCGTGCGACGCGCCAGGGACGGGGCGAGCGCGACGAGCGGTGCGGCGGCCTCAGTCGCCATACGACACCCGTGGGTCCACCCACGCATACATCAGGTCGGTGAGCAGGTTGAGGAGGATGAAGAAGGTCGCGATGACGAGCACGACGCCCTGCACGACCGGATAATCGCGCTGGCTGATGCCGGTAATCAGGTACGAGCCGACGCCCGGCCAGTTGAAGATGAACTCGACAATCACGCTCCCGCCGATCAGCGAGCCTAACTGGACGCCGATTACCGCGATCACCGGCAGGAGTGCGTTCTTCAGCGCGTGCCGCCGGAGGACGACCGCCTCCCCCAGCCCCTTCGCCCGCGCGGTGCGGACGTAATCCGCCCCGAGTACTTCGAGGAGGGCGGAGCGCGTGATGCGCAGCGTCGTCGCGATCAGCAGGATCGCGAGGGTGACCGACGGGAGGATGAGCCGTTTGATGTGGCCGCCGGGGTCCTCACCGAAGGAGACGTATCCTGTGGCTGGTAGCCAGTGCAGTTTGACGCCGAAGGCGAGTGTCAGCAGCGTGCCGACGACGAAGACCGGTGTCGCCGCCCCCACGGTGCCAACAATCGAGATGAACCAGTCGAGAAAGCCGTTCCGGTAGACGGCGGCGACCAGCCCGAGGGGGATACCGATGGCGACGCCGAGGATGACCGCAAGGATCGTCAGTTCGATGGTGCGCGGGATACGCTTGCCGAGGTCCGTCGTCACGTTTCGGGTAGTGAAGAGGGACGCGCCGAGATCGCCGCGCGCGGCGTGGGCGATCCATACGCCGTACTGCTTGAGGATCGGCTGATCCAGCCCGAGTTGCTGCCGTACGAGGGCGATCCGTTCGGGCGTGGCCTGTCCCTCCGGCACGATGTTGTACGCCGGATCGCCGGGGAGCAAATGAATAAAGACCGCCACAATGCTCGCCACGACAAAGACGAGCAGCACCGACTGCACCAGCCGCCGCGCGACATATCGTCCCATATTCCCTCCAGGGTGTAACGAGTAACGAGTAGCGAGTAACGAGAAGGTATTTCGCGCCCACTCGTTACTCGTTACTCGCTACTCGTTACTCAAGGTAGGTTTCTTCCAGCGTCAGGGCCGAGATGGAGAAGAGACCGCCGGGGAAGTGCTCGTACCCCTTGAGTTTCTTCTGAATCGCCTCGCCCTGCTCGCGCCAGGCGAGGTAGGTAAAGGGTTGCGCGTCGAGCAGCCGTTTCTCGATCTGCACATAGATGTCCTTTCGTTTGCCCGTGTCGGTCTCTGCACGGCCCTGGCTGAGCAGCTTGTCAATCTCCGGATCGGCGAAGCCCGTCGCCTGACCGTAGGCGGAGCCGGTGCGAAAGAACGTCGTCAGCGAGTCCGGGTCCACCGAATCCATGCCGAGGCCATGGACGCGGTACTGGAAGTCGCCCTTGTTGCCGCGCTCGACCGTCGTTGCCCACTCCGGCAGATCCAGGTCGGTTGCGATGCCGACCTTCTTGAACTCCGCCTGCGTCACTTCGCCGACGCCCTGATGAAAGGCGTAGGTACTTGTGCTCATCAGTTTCAGCGGCGGCAAGGTCTTGGGGTCATATCCGGCGTCCTTGAGAAGTGATTTCGCCTTATCGGGGTCGTAGGTATAGCTGTTTTTCAGACTCGTCTCGTAGGCGGGGCTGTTGCTCGGCAGTAAACCACCCGTGATCGTGCTGCCGCGCCCGAAGAAGACGGTATCCACGACATTCTGGCGATCAATCGCGTAGCCGAGAGCGCGGCGCACCTTCGGATCGTCAAAAGGCTTCTGCTTCGTGTTGTAGATCAAGCACATGAAGGCCGATTCGCTGGCGGAGACGAGCTGCATGTCGTTGCTCTTGGCGAAGAAGTCCATGTCCTTCCAGGGCACGTAGTCAATGATGTTGACCGTGCCACCCTTCATCGCGTTGGCGCGCGTGTTGTCGTCCGGATAGGGGACGAAGACGACCTTGTCGAGGTAGGGGAGGCTGGAGCGGAAGTAGGACGGATTGCGGACGAGCGTCAGCTTGACTCCCGGCTCGCGGCTGTCGAATTTGAAGGGGCCGGTGCCCATCATCGTCTTGTCGAGGTTGCCGCCGCCCTCGACGAACTTCTTCGACACAATTCCGGCAGCGGGTAGCGCGACGTTGTAGATGAACGCGCCGTCCGGTTGCTTGAGCATGAAGCGCACGGTCAGCGGGTCATCCACGATGACCTTGTCAATCGTGTTGAGGGCGGTCCGGCGGTCCGCGCCCGTCTTCGGGTCAAGGATGCGCTCATAGGAGAACTTGACGTCGTCCGCCGTGAAGGGCGACCCGTCGTGCCAGGTGACGCCGGAGCGCAGCTTGAAGCGGAAGGTCTGCGGGTCCACCATCTCGTACGATTCCGCGAGGTCCGGCTGGATCTTCCCGCCGCGCCAGTAGCGCAGCAAGTTGTTGTAGACGAGTTCCTTAACCGTCTGCGCTGCCGCACCCTTAGAGACCTGCGGGTCGAGGTTCGGCGGGTCCGCCGAGAGGCCGTAGGTGAGCGTACCGCCCTTCTTCGGCGTGCCGGCCACCGGTGAGGCGACGGCGGCAATCGTCGGCTGCGTGGCGGGCGCGGTGGCGGCGCTCGATGCGGCGGACGACGTCGTCGGCGATCCTGCCGCTGCCGCTGGGGAACTTGCCCCCGCTGCGGGCGTCGTCTTCGCCGGTGCGGCGCGGGCGGTATCGGTCGCCTGATCGTTTGCCTTGCTGCCGCAGGCGGCGAGGATCGCCGTTACGCTCACTGCCGCCGCACTGGTCAGCACGCCGCGCCGCGAAAGTCGCACGATTCCGAGGGACCCGGTTGTAGTGGGTGTCATGGGCTCATCCCCTTCTCGCCGCGATAGCGACAACGATTACTGCACCGCAGAGACATAGAGGCAAAGAGCAAAGGAAATGAGGGAGCAAAACCGTTCGAGTCGTCATCATACTCGACCACTCTCCTCTGCCTCTTAATTCTCGTTCCTACTCTAGCGCTCTCTGCGTTCTCTGCGTCTCTATGGTTCATTTGGTTTCGGTCACTGCTGGCCCGATTGACGCCGGAGGGTTTCCTCGATACGCGCTTTCGATCCGCTCCGCTCCGCGAGTGACACGCTGCCCTCGCGCATTTGGCGGTGCATCTCCGGCTCGCGCAGCACGCGCGGCATGAACTCCTCGATGATCGCCGCGACCCGCTCAGGCGCGAGGACGAGCACGCCGTCATCGTCGCCGACGATGATGTCACCGGGGTTGACGATCACGCCGCCGCACCGCACGGGGACGTTCAATTCGCCCGTCAGGCCCGGCGCACGGGTCGTGACGGGTGAGAGGCCGCGCCCGAACACATGGAACGGCATCTCCGTGATCTCTACGCGGTCGGTGAGCATGCCATCCACGACGGCCCCTGCAATCCCTTTGACGTGGGCTGCCAGCGCGACGCCACCCCCCCAGCATGCATAGCGGAGGTCGCCCAGGCGATCCACGATCACGACATCGCCCGGTTGGGCAACATCCACCGCGTAATGCACGATGGCGCTGTCCGTGCCAAAGCAGCGCACCGTCACCGCCGGGCCGCAGAACGAGAAATTGGTGGTGAGCGGGCGCAGGCCGCTGTCCATGAACTCGTGCTCCAGCACATGCCCGATAGTAGCGGGTGGAATCTTGCCGAGTTGGGCAAGGAGATCCGCCGATACCGCTGGCTGAACGCGTGGATTGACAATGACCACGTTGTCTCCTCTCTCCTAATAGTGGACGAGCGACTGTCCACCAAAGCAAATTACCGACGCATCCGTGGATCGAGCGCGTCGCGCAATCCATCGCCGATCAAGTTGACGGCGAGGACGGTGAGCAGGATCGCGACGCCGGGGAAGGTGCCGATCCACCACTGGTGCTGCAGGAACTGGCGCCCTTCCGCGATCATCGCCCCCCATTCCGGGCTGGGTGGTCGCGCGCCCAAGCCGACGAAACTCAGCCCCGCCGCCGTCAGGATCGTCACGCCGAGGCTGAGGGTGGCGAGGACGATCACGGGTGAGATAATATTCGGCAGGACGTGCTGCACGAGAATACGGTGCTCCGGCACACCGATCGTCCGCGCGGCATCCACGTAAAGGTTCTCTTTCGCCGAGAGCACCGTCCCCCGGACGAGACGGGCGAAGCGCGGGATCATCGAGACGCCGACGGCGATCATCACATTCCGCAAGTCCACACCGAGAATGGCGACGACGAGCAGCGCCAGCAGCAATCCGGGGAAGGCGAGTTGCACGTCAACTGCCCACATCAGGAAGGTATCGAGCCATTTGCCGTAAAATCCCGCGATCAGCCCGACGAGTGTCCCGAGCGTGGCGCCGATGGCGAGCGCGATCAGCCCCACGGGCAGGCTAATGCGCGCGCCATAGAAGACCCGCGTCAGAATGTCTCGGCCGAACTCATCGGTGCCGAAGAGATGCGACGCGCTCGGCGGTTGGAGGCGCGTGCGCAGGGCGACGGCGGTTGGGTCATACGACGAGAAGAGCGGCGCGAAGATCGCGAAAAGAATGAGGAGCCCGAGTACAATGAACCCCGCAACGGCGCTCCGGTTGCGGAGCAAACGACCTGATGCGTCCCGCGCGAAACTGCGCGGTGGGCGGACGAAGACCGCCTCGGAGCGCGCATCTTGAGAGAGTGAGGCCGTTGACATTGATGCCCCCTCACGCATACCGAATGCGCGGGTCGAGCCACGCATACGAGAGGTCCACGAGGAAATTGACGAGCACATATCCGACGCCCGCGACGAGCGCGACGCCCTGCACGACCGGATAATCGCGCGCGAGCACGCCGTCCACGAGCAAGCGGCCGATGCCGCGCCGCGCGAAAACGACCTCGATAATGAACGCGCCCGCCAGTAGCTGACCGAATTGCAGCCCAACGACGGTCACAACGGGAATGAGCGCGTTGACGAGTGCGTGGCGAACGACGACAACGCGCTCGCGTAGCCCCTTGGCGCGGGCGGTCAGAACATACTCATTGCGTAACACTTCCAGGAGCGACGCGCGCGCGAGCCGGGCAATCGTTCCCGCCGCGCCCAGGCCGAGCGTGACCGCCGGCAGGACGAGTGCGGCGGCTCCTGAACCACTTGTCACGGGGAACCAATGGAGACGGAAGGAGAAGATCATCAGCAGGACGAGACCGAGCCAGAAACTCGGCGTTGCCAGGCCGATCAGCGAGACGACCATGATGCCGGTGTCCCACCATGTATGGTGTTTGAGCGCGGCAAAAACGCCAAGCGACGTGCCGAACACGATCGCGATCGCCATCCCCGCGAAGGTGAGTGCGAGGGTGCTTGGTAGCGCGTCCCCGATGATCTGGAGGACGGTACGCCGCTTCTGAAACGATCTCCCGAGATCTCCCGTCAGCGCATGCCCGATGTACCGGGTGTACTGGACCGGCAGCGGCCGGTCCAGACCGAGTTGATGACGGAGGTTGTCATATGCTGACTGCGACTGATCCCCGGACGCCGCACCGCCGATGCTGTCCCCGAGCATCACCCGCACCGGATCGCCAGGGATCAGGTGCAGCACCGAGAAAGTCAAGAGCGACACACCGAACAGGACGGCGACCAACCGGATCAGGCGTTGCAGCAGATATGCGCCCATCTTCCCACTCTTCCCACTCGACTATTGTGCCGCGATCCAGGTGTCCTGCAGCCACGGGCCACCAAGCGGCTGGAAATGCAGGCCCTTAACATTTGCGCGCGCTACCCAGAAGACGCGCTCCTCGTAGCGCGGGATCATCAGCGCATTGTCCATGATGTACTGTTGGATATCGAAGTACTTCTGTTTACGCGTCTCGGCGTTCAAGTCCGCCTGTCCGGCGTCGAGCATCCCGTCCAATTTCGGGTCCGGCTTCATCGTCCGGTTGAAGTTCGTCCCCTGAATGTTCCGTGAGTGATACAGCGTCGAGAGGACGACGGGATCGGTGTGCGAGAAATAGATACGCGCGATGTTGTGCTCGCCGGCGAGGAAGCGCGTCGCGGTTTGCGCGTACTCCTGTGCGTCTACCTGATTGTCAATGCCGACCTGCTTGAAGTAGGCCTGCGCGAGTTCGGCATTCTTCGCCTCGATCCCCGCAGTGACGATCGTCAGCACCTTGAGGCGCTGCCCGTCCTTCGCGCGGAAGTTATCCGGCCCCATCTTCCAGCCCGCTTCATCGAGGAGCGCCCCCGCCTTCTTCGGGTCGTAGCCGTAGGTGGACTCGACCGCCGGATTGTAGTCGAGGGTCGGTGAGGAGAGCGGGCCGCGCGCCGCCTTCCGGCCACCGTACCAGAGCGTGTCCACGACGGCGGGCATATCCACCGCGTAGATCAGCGCTTGCCGCACCTTGAGGTCATCGGTCGGCGGCTTGAGCAGGTTCATCGGGAAGATCTGAGGGGAGCCGGGCACAAGCGGCAGCAGGGTCTGATACTTCGTGTCCTTTTGCACATTCGCCAGTTCCTGCGGCGCGACGCCGTTGGTCATCTGCACCTCGCCGTTCTGCAACAGGCCGAGGTTGGTCGCGAACTCGCTGTTCGGCACAAAGCGATACGTCACCTGATCGAGATAGGGTGCCCCCTGGTTGCGCATCAGCGCCGGGCCCCACTTGTAGTCGGGGTTGCGCACAAAAGTCATCGAGACCTGTGCCTTGTACTCCTTGAACATGAACGGCCCGGTGCCAACGGGGTGCGCGGCGAAGGCGTTGTAATCCTTCCCCGCTTTCGGGGAGACCGGCGACAGCACGCTGTGCGTCAGGTTGTTGAGGAAGGGTGCGTACGGCTCCTTGAAGTTCACCTTCACCGTGAATGGATCAACGACGTCCGTGCTCTGATACGGCCCCAGGTAGCCAATCGCCGTGAGGGACTTCAATGCCGGGTCCATGATGCTGTCGAAGGTGTACTTAACGGCGTCCGCGTTGAAAGGCGTGCCGTCGTGGAATTTCACATCTTGACGCAGCTTGAGGGTATATGATTTTCCGTCGTCCGAGGCTTGCCAGGACTGCGCGAGGCCGGGGAAGAGTTTCAGGGTTCCCGCCTCCTGATAGATGAGCGGGTCGAACAGCGCGTAGCCCGCGCGCCACCAGTCCGTCGCGCCTGAGACACGCGGGTCGAGCGTTGGTGGCTCGTTGTACGCAATCGTCAATGAGCCGCCCGTGACCGGCGTGCCATCGGCTTTGCCCTCGACAACGACGGGTGTTCCCTGCACGGATGGCTTCGCGGTCCCGCCCGTTGCCGGGGCGTTGGGCACAGTCGTGCCGGTCGTGGACGCCGCTTTTGGCGTGTCGGTCGCGCTGTTGCTACCTCCACCGCATGCCGCGAGGATCGCCGTCATTGCTGTGGCGGCCGCACCGCCGAGGATGGTGCGCCGCGAGAGCCGTGTCCCGGTAGTCTCTGTTGCCATGATGCACCTCCCGATGTGATCGAGCCATCGTCTATCGAGCGATGGCAGTAGCGCGGAACGGTCGCGCCGCGCGCTTCGAGCGTGTACGTCACCATCTGGCGATTGGCGAGCGAGGCACTTCGGTCCGGTTCTGCGCGACGAGCATCGTGTCAATCTCAGCACGACCACCCCGACGCCGTCCGAGGCATGTGTCGTCCCCATCCCCCACGGATCAATCGCCATCAAGCGGTCGTCGCACGGCGCGCTCGGCCCGTGCGGCCCTCCTCTCCAGCCATCTCGGCCTACGTCAGAACCCGCGTCACACGATCGCGTGTGACCAAAATGTGCTGTTCCATGAGCGCTGCGGCCGCGTCACCTTGCCCACCCCGCAGGCAGGCGAGGATTTCATAATGCTGTGCGGTAACCGGATCGTAGCTGTCATGCCGCCAGAAGAGAAACGAGAGCCGCGCACGTCGGTGGAGGTAGCTCTCAAGCAGTTCGACAAGGTACGGATTCCTCGTGGCAGCCGCGATCCCGAGGTGAAAACGACCATTGATCTCCGATCCCCTCGCGGCATCGTCAGCCGTTTCGTGAGAGCGGGGTGAATCCGCGAGGATGCGCTCCAGGTCATCCCACGCGGGAGGAGAGCCAACGTCTGCGGCGAGCCGCGCGATGTTCGGCTCCCACAGCAGCCGTGCCTGCGTGAGATGCTGCACGTCGAGTGCGCTGATCGGCGTCACCACCACCCCCCGTCGTGGATAGATCGTCACGAAGCCTTCGTGCGTGAGGCGATGAAGCGCCTCACGAATCGGCGTGCGCCCGAGGCCAAGCTCCTTGCACAACGCCACCTCGTCAATCAGGCTCGACGGCGGCAGTTCAAGGCGAATAATGGCGGTTCGGATCGCTAAGTACGCCTGATCGCGCTTCAGTGGCACGCCATTGGTATCGTTGTCAGATATTCGATTGGCAACTGGCGATCGTATCATTGCGCTGATATATCAGGAATATCCGGAAGCGTCAAACGACGCGTTCTGACATCCGTGCATAACTCGGGTACCGTACGGGAATATGGTGATAGTATGCTTTCCAGCCCGTCTCTCGCGCCGCGGATGTACGCTGGAAAGCATGCTATCACCGGGTTTCCTCAATTCGGTTCGCTAGGCATGATGCTTTCACGGATCGTTTGCACATGTGGCGAGGTGAGGAACGTCTGCCGTAGGGCGATGTCCGGGAGTTCTGCCGCGACGTCCTCGATCAACGCAAACGCCTCGCGATACGCGGTGATCGCATCGTCGGGTCGCCTCTGCGCCTGCCGCAGGCGACCAATAGTGGCAAGGGTCTGCCACAGTTGCGGCGGGTTGCCGATCTCGCGGCGACTACGTGGAGATGCGCACGGAGCAGCATGGGAGCGACACGGTGACGCGGTTCACGCTGGTCGGTCACGACCTCCTGAAGTCGGCACCGGCGAAGCTGGTGCGCAACAACGGCCAGTACCGCATCATCGGCGCGGCATGGGGGCCGCCGGTAGCGCGGGTAGAGGTGAGTGTGGACGGCGGGGCGTGGCAGGCGGCAACCCTCGACGAGGGCGCTGGGGCGAAGTTTGCGTGGACGCTGTGGAGCCTGGAGTGGGCGACGCCCGGTGCGGGCGAGCACACCGTCACGTCGCGGGCGATTGACACACAGGGGCGCATTCAGCCAACGATGGACGATCCGACGATCGCGAACAAGCAGACGTATTGGGAGAGCAACGGGCGGATTACCCGCCGCGTTCGCATCGCCTAGCGCGCCATCCCACGGAATTCGCGTTCGCGGGACGATGCGTGTCAATCGGAACAGTGTTGCAACAAGGAGACGTAATATGCCGAAGTACGTGATCGAGCGGGAGATGCCGGGGGTAGGCGACCTGTCGTCGGAGCAGCTGCGGGGAGCGGCGCAAGGCTCATGTGGCGTCATCGCGGAGATGGGGCCGCAGATTCAGTGGGTCCAGAGTTACGTGACCGGGGACAAGATCTACTGCGTCTACATCGCACCGGATGAGGAGACGGTGCGCGAGCACGCGCGCAAGGGTGGGCTGCCAGCGAACCATGTTGCGGAGGTGAGGAGTATCATTGACCCGACGACCGCTGAGGAGTGACGCCAGGTCCTCACATCGGGCCGGGGCATCGCCCGCCGGCCTGATACGATACCGGTCGCTCAACTCCCCTGGAATCGTGCCCAACGGTGATATATGGCAGACTATTTTCATGCCTCCTCCTCCTAATTCCAGCCAGCGTTGGCACCCGCCGCCACAGTACATATTCGCGAAACGGGCGGGTAGTGAGTGACGAAAGACAAGCCCGGTGGGAATCGCTACCCAGGAAACGGCATGAGACGATCGAAATGGATACATGACGCTATGGGGACGGCTGAAAAACGCAGAATGAAGCGCGCACGCCGCTACGCGCGTGAATGGTGACGTTCCCTTCGTCGCTGCGACCTCTTTCCGGACAGTCAAGATTGGGGCAGCATACGACTTGCGAGTCCGGGAGAATCTTCCGTGATAAAGAAGATTCTCCCGGACGCGCATTTCCCTATCTTATCCCGCCCGACCACCATTCCGCACACACGTACCAATGCCTTTCGCGCAGATTCCAGCCCTCCTATCAGTTCGTCAGGAAGCCTGTCCCTACCAATACTAGGAGGTTCTTCCCAACCTTGAGACGCTTCTCCGCGTCGCTTGACTGGGCGCAATGGGTACATCCATTGCGCCCAAATCGGACGTACAACAAAGTATGGGGACGGCTACACGAGGAGGGACCTATGCGCACCACGGCTTGGCGTTTCGGGCGGAATCGCGTGGCGACAGCCGTCCTGTTCGCACTTTTGCTCACGAGTCTCGTCGCGGTCGGCAATGCGACGCGTGTGTCGGCCGAAGTCTCGGTCAACATTATGAACTTCACGTTCGCCCCCACGCCGCTCACGGTTCCAGTCGGAACAACCGTCGTGTGGACGAACCAGGACACCGCCGGGCATACGACGACAAGCGATACGGGCCTGTGGGATTCCGGGACGGCAGCACCACTGAAAAAGGGTGATACGTTCAAGTTCACCTTCGATCATGTGGGCACGTTCCCGTATCACTGCATGATTCACCCGAATATGCTGGGTGTGATTACTGTTACGGGCGCTGCTGCACCACCAGGTGGGTCGCCGCCAAGCGGTGGTCCACCAGCGGCGGGAACGCAAGCGTTTGCCGCCCCCGCATTCCAGGCGCTCTGGGCGAAGACGGACGCGAACCCGGCGGGACATTCGTATGTCTGGGGGCCGGGGCCATTTACTTCGCCGGGATTGATGGAGGATTACAAAGACGCTCCGGGTGGCAAGCGGCTCGTGCAATATTTCGATAAGGCACGGATGGAACTGAACACGCCGGGCGGGCCGGTGACGGCGGGCCTGCTCTCGGTCGAGTTAATCTCGGGTCGGCAACAGAATGGTGATGCGACGTTCGTGCAGCGCGATCCGGCGAAAGTGACCGTTGCGGGCGACCCCGACAATTCCTTCCCGACCTACGCCGACTTCGCGAAACTGCAAGGCGCGGAGCAGGATGCCAGCAGTGGCGGCACGCCCGTCGCTAAAATGGTCAACCCGACCGGCCCGACGGGAACGTACGCGCCTGCGATGACCGACGCACTGGCGAAAACGACCGGCTACGACGCGCAGACCCGGCATAACATCCCTAAAGCGTTTCTCGACTTTCGCAACTCGCCCGATCTCGGTGGCATCCAGGCGATCGGGCTGGCAATTACCGAGCCAGTGTGGGCGAACGTGAAAGTTAACAACAAAGTCGTCCCGGTGCTCGTGCAGTCCTTTGAGCGGCGTGTCCTGACCTACACGCCGGACAATCCGATCCTTTTCCGTGTCGAGTACGGTAATATCGGCCGGGCATACTACGCGTGGCGCTCCACCACGCTGAGCGCGGCGCCTGCCGCTCCTGCAGCCGCACCGGCGGTGCCAGGGGGGTATGGAAGCGCCAAACCGGGTGAACCGGCGGGGAAGCCTTCGTATTAGGGAGCAATGGCACGGAGTCCGGAATCGCTGGTAGCGTCGGGCTTTCCGGTGTCACGATAGTGGTTGGGCACAGGTGTGCCATACATAAAGGAGGAGGACCGATGGAATCCACACCGAGCGATCAGGGTCAGGTGAGCCGACGGGGACTGATGCACGCGGGGATCGCGACCGCGACGGTCCTTGCAATCGGTGCGATTGGCGAACGCGCGCAAGTGGTTGCCGCCGATGCGCCGCCCATCAGTACGATGCACGAAACCGTGACGTACGCAGCGGCACAGGCGTTGATTGTCGCGGCGATGGCGAAGGCGCAGGAGATCGGCGTGCCGATGTCGGTCGCGATTGTAGACGAGAGTGGTGTACTCAAGGCCTTCGCCCGGATGGACGGTAATAGTCTCGTCAGTGTCGAGCTCGTGCAGGCGAAGGCGTTCACCGCCGCCGCCTTCCGTGCGCCGACCCACATCCTGGCGGATCGCAACAAGGACGACCCGACACGCCTCGCATCGCTGACGAACACCCCGCATCTCACGCTGCTCGGCGGCGGCTATCCGATCGCGCATGGCAATGTCGTCGTTGGGGGCATCGGCGCGGGCGGCGGTAGCCCGGAGCAGGACCGGATGGTCGCGGAGGCGGCACTGGCGGCGCTCGCCTAACGCGCCCACCGGATAGTCCACACGAAGAATGAACCGGAAACGTCCAGTCGAACGTGCTACTGTTGTTCGGCCATGTCATCGTGCGACATGGTCGTTCGCATGCGATGGGCCGATATTCCAGCCGTGATGGGAGCAGTGTGGAACGTCTATCCTCCTCTGTATCGCGGCGGCATGCCGTACGTTTTCTTGCCGGTGCGGGTTGCGGCATTGGTCTCGCACTCGCGCGCAGTGACCGCACCGATGCCCGCCCGCTCACTATCGGGGACGATGACGGAAGTCCAGGGATATTCCCAACCCCCGCGACGACGGTAAATACCGGCCCATCCATCGTTGTAGCGCCTGGTGCACCATCTGCGGCGTCGTTGCGGACGTTAACCGGGCATACCGACCGGGTGCTTAGTGTCGCCTTTTCGCCGGACGGACAAACGATTGCGTCCGCGTCATTCGATCATACGGTCCGACTGTGGAAGGTAGCGGATGGGACGCTGCTCACGACACTGAAGGGGCATACCGACCGCGTTGACGGCGTGGCCTTTTCGCCGGATGGCATGTTTGTCGCGTCCGCCGGGACGGACAAAACCGTCCGGCTCTGGAACGTGGGGGATGGCTCCTCCGCCCGCACCCTCACCGGGCATACTGACGCGGTGATGGCAGTCGCCTTCGCACCGGACGGGCAGATGCTGGCGAGTGGCGGCTTCGACCAGATTATCCGGCTCTGGAAGGTCACGGATGGAACGGCAATCCGCATGCTGCAAGGCCATTCCGCCCGCGTCTCCGGCGTCGCCTTCGCCCCGGATGGGCAATCACTCTGTTCCGGCGCATTCGACACCAACGTGCGCGTCTGGCAGCCTGCGGACGGTTCGACCCTACGAACGTTGTCGGGTCCTACGGACAAAGTCTCTAGCATCGCCGTCAGCGCGGATAGCCAGACTCTGGTTTCCGGGTCGTTTGACAACACGGTACGTCTCTGGAAGGCGGCGGACGGATCGCCGATCAAGACCTTGAGTGGTCACACCGATTGGGTAATGGGCGTCGCGATCACGCCGGATGGCGCAACCGCCGTGTCGGGATCGAAAGATCGCACCGTGCGCCTCTGGTCGCTCAATGATGGTGGCGCACCGCGCACACTCACCGGACACACCGACTACATTCACGGCGTCGCCGTCTCGCCCGACGGAAAACTCGTCGCTTCCGCCTCGGCGGACACGACTATCCGGCTCTGGCAGATCGCTTAAGCGGGCATGCCGTCGTCTTCGGCGCGCTGTGCCTGCTCTTCCACGGCGTACGGGATGTGCGCGGCGTTCAAACGATCAATCAGACGGACGAGCAGTTCACCCTCCGCGTACGCGCTAACAGGCGACTGGCGGTCCACGGTCGTCACGCCTGCTTCCTTGCAAACGTCCAAAAACTGCTTCTCCTGCTCTGCCATGTCCCCGGTCTTGTCGTCCGTCGTTGTGCCTTTGTAGAGTGTATTGAATGCAACGCGTGCCAATGGTTGCCCCCTTTTCTTCATGCCCCTGCCTGTACCATCCTCTTCGTCAGTTTAGACGGCCGCGCGTATGGGCGCACTGATGCAGATACGTCATGCAAGAACCAATCCGCTACCGCTGCGTGTACGGATATGCCCGTCATGTCCGGTTATCGCCGACATTTCATTACTCGGCGTACCTAATCCGCAGCGATCTCCGCCCGTGACAAGGCCGGGGCGCGCGTCGCCGCGTCCATCAGCGCGGTTGCGGCGAGGCGACCGCTGGCAACGGCGCCCTCCATACTGTCGTAGAAATCCTGCGTCGTGTAGCCGCCCGCGAGGAAGAGATTCGGAATAGGTGTCGCCTGTGTCGGACGCAGGTGGTCAATGCCCGGTTTCGGCCAATAGACCGATTGCGGGATGCGCACGACGGTACTCTTGACGATTTGCGCCTGCGGGCCGGTGGCGGGGAAGGTCGCATCTACATTCGCTTTGGTCCGCCGCACGATCTCATCGTCCGGCAGGTCCATCAGATCGCGCGCGGGGGCGACGCAGAACTCCATCCGGCTCTTGCCACCGAAGGCATAACCGGGTGTCGTGTTCGCGAGATCGGCGTAGACCGGGATACGGCCGTCCGGGCAAAAGAGAATGTTGTCCACATGCGTCACCTGCCGGTCGAACCAGAGTTGCACGGTAATGACCGGCACGCCCTCGAACTGGCTGAGGCCCGCGAAGTACCGTTCCTCGTGCCGCCATTGCTCGGGAATCAAGCGATTGAGTTTGTGTACCGGCAGGGCGAGCATGAACCAATCGCCGCGCACCACTTCGCCGCTCGCCAGTTCGAGACCGATAATGCGCCGACCGGGGCCTTCGTGGATGGCGCGGATGGGCGCATCCGTGCGGATACGGACGCCGCGCGCCGTGAGGTAGTCCGCGAGCGGGCCGATCAGGCAGTCTTGCGGGGAGCCCGTGAGAAACCCCATCTTCGAGGCGTCCGGTTTGCGCAGGAATTCGCCGCATACATCGAGGACGATCTTCGCGCTCATTTCCTGTGGTGGGAGGAATTTGAGGGCGAGCGCCATGGGCATGAACATCTTCTGGAGCATCCGGTCCGAGATGCCGAACTTTCGGTGCCATTCGGAGTACGTCAGGCCGTCCTGCCGGGCGCGGTATTCCGGTGAGCCGAAAAGCATCGGACCGAGCGCTTTCGCGAGCGAGAGTTTCTCGCCCCAATTGAAGTAGTGGTTGTTGAAGACGGCAGGCAGCAGATGCAGCGGCGCGGGGAATGGCCCGGTGCGGAAGGCGAACCGCTCCCCTTCGGCAAGTGTGTACGTCAGCACATGCTCTTTCCAGAGGATGTTGTCGTAGATGCCAATCTCGCGCATCAGGTCGAATATCTCGACGTATGCGCCGAAAAAGACATGCAGGCCCGACTCGACCCAATCGCCGTCGGCATCGCGCCACGACGACACCTTGCCGCCGAGGATCGGCCGCTGCTCCAGCAACTCGACTTGATAGCCGGCGTCCACCAGCCGCTTCGCCGCCGCGAGGCCGGCGAGACCGCCGCCGCCGATCACGACCCGCTCGCTTTTCCCGTTCCATTCCATGCCACATGTCCATTCTGTAGAGTCGTTTTCCCTCCCCAATACGAGTGTACCGCCTCGGATCGGAATGGATCACTGCGCCCAACGACATGACTATGGAACCTTGACATGGATCGTGTCAAAGTGTATGATCGCCGTATCACGACTACCGGGCAGCGTGTTGCCTATGTCGCGACAGGAGGCACGAGCGTCATGCAGGATAAGGGACCATTATATGTAATTAGCGTCGCGTCGCGGCTACTCGCGCTCCACCCACAGACGCTGCGCAAATACGAGCGGGCCGGGTTCCTCGCGCCATCGCGGACGGACGGGAATCTGCGGCTCTACTCGCCGGAAGATTTGGCTCTGCTGCGGCAGGTGAAACATTTGGTTGAGGAGCGCGGCGTCAATCTCGCCGGTGTCGAATTGGCCCTGACGGTCACGCGCCTCGCCGAGCGGTTGCTCAGTCTTGCGGAGAACGAAGGAAACAGCGCCAAACTCCGCCGCGACATGCAGGAAACGGCAGCGGAAATACTGCGTACATTGGGGAGAGTAACGAGTAGCGAGTAATGAGTGGGATGCGGTACTCATCTCGTCACTCGCTACTCGTTACTCGCTACTTGAGCAACGAAGGAGCGAAGGTATGTTGAACCGGTTCACGGAGAAAGCGCAGGAGGCGACCCTCGCTGCGCAAGAGATGGTCATTGGGAAACAGCAGAGCCAGATGGAGCCGGAGCATCTGCTCGCGGCGTTGCTGACGCAAGAAGGCGGGGTCGTGCCGCAGGTCTTCCTAAAGATGAGCAACAATCCGAGCGCGCTGCTTGCGGAGGCCGAGGCGGAAGTGAACAAACTGCCGCGTCTCTCGTCCCCCGGCACGCCGAGCATTTCCGGGCGCGCGCAAAGCATCCTCGTCCGCGCCTCGGAGGAGGCGGGCAAATTGAAGGACGAGTATGTGAGCACGGAACATCTGCTGCTCGCGATGCTCGACCCGAAAGTAGGCGGCGGCGTGGAGCGGATTTTCCGCGCGCACAGCGTGACGCGGGACAAGGTATTCGCCGTCCTCAAAGAGATTCGCGGCAACCAGCGCGTGACCGATCAGAACCCGGAGGGGAAGTACCAGGCGCTCGAAAAATACGGACGCGACCTGACTGAAATCGCCGAACGTGGCAAACTTGACCCGGTGATCGGCCGCGACGAGGAGATTCGTCGCGTCATCCAAATTCTCTCGCGTCGGACCAAGAACAACC
Organism: Thermomicrobiales bacterium; assembly: GCA_038238655.1. Lineage (GTDB taxonomy): Bacteria > Chloroflexota > Chloroflexia > Thermomicrobiales > JALYUS01 > JALYUS01. Next base: position 20,793 of record JBBSFO010000006.1, read on the forward strand.
CGGTGCTAATCGGCGAGCCGGGCGTCGGCAAAACCGCCATCGCTGAAGGTCTTGCCCAGCGGATCATCCGGGGTGACGTGCCGGAGGGTCTTAAAGGCAAGCGGATCGTTCAACTGGACATGGGATCGCTTGTCGCGGGGGCGAAGTTTCGCGGCGAATTCGAGGAGCGGTTGAAGGCCGTCCTCAAGGAAGTGCAGGAGAGCGAAGGCGAGATCGTGCTGTTCATTGATGAGTTGCACACCGTCGTCGGCGCGGGCGCGGCAGAAGGCGCGATGGACGCGGGCAATATGCTCAAACCGATGCTCGCGCGCGGCGAACTGCACACCATCGGTGCGACGACGCTGAATGAGTACCGCAAATACATCGAAAAAGATGCGGCGCTCGAACGGCGCTTCCAGCCAATCATGGTGGAGGAGCCGAACGTCGAAGACACGATCTCGATCCTCCGCGGGCTGCGCGAGCGGTACGAGGTCCACCACGGCGTGCGTATCCAGGATGCCGCACTCGTCGCCGCCGCTGTACTCTCGCACCGATACATCGCCGATCGTTTTTTGCCGGACAAGGCAATTGATTTGATGGATGAGTCGGCGTCGCGACTGCGGATGGAGATTGACTCGATGCCTGCCGAACTCGATGAGGTCGAGCGACGCATCATGCAACTCGAAATCGAGCGCGAGGCGCTGCGCAAAGAGAGCGATCCGGCCTCGAAAGACCGCCTCGCCGTCATCGAACGCGAGATTGCGGACCTGTCCGAGCAGCGGGATGGTCTCAAGGCGCAGTGGACGAGCGAGAAATCGGTTATCACTGAGCAGCGCGCCCTGAAGGAGCAGTTGGAGGAGACGCGGCAGCAGATCGAGGCAGCCGAGCGCGCGGCGGATTACGGCCGCGCGGCGGAACTGAAATACGGCACGCTTACGCAACTTGAACGCGAACTGGCGGAAACGCAGCAGAAACTCGTCGAGCAGCAGGCGCACGGCCAGATGCTCGCCGAGGAAGTGACCCCGCAGGACATCGCGGAAGTCATCGCCCGTTGGACGGGTATCCCGGTCTCCAATCTGCTGGAAAGCGAAGTTGCGAAACTGATCCAGATGGAAGAGCGGCTGCATCAGCGCGTCGTCGGGCAGGATGAGGCGGTGACGGCGGTGGCGAACACGATCCGCCGCGCCCGTGCCGGATTGCAGGACCCGAACCGGCCAATCGGCTCGTTCATCTTCCTTGGCCCGACGGGCGTCGGCAAGACCGAACTTGCCCGCGCGCTGGCGGAATTCTTGTTCGACAGCGACCAAGCGATGATCCGGCTCGACATGAGCGAGTACATGGAGAAGCACACCGTCTCGCGTCTGCTCGGCGCACCTCCCGGCTATGTCGGCTACGACGAGGGCGGCCAACTGACCGAAGCGGTGCGGCGACGACCCTACAGCGTCATCCTGTTCGATGAGATCGAGAAGGCGCACGCGGATGTCTTCAACGTCCTCCTCCAACTACTGGACGACGGGCGGCTGACCGATGGGCAGGG